>NZ_VUMX01000079.1:0-1180 GCF_009695985.1 Lactobacillus porci | reverse complement strand
GGTTATCCCACCGACTTCGGGCATTGCAGACTTCCATGGTGTGACGGGCGGTGTGTACAAGGCCCGGGAACGTATTCACCGTGGCGTGCTGATCCACGATTACTAGCGATTCCAGCTTCGTGCAGGCGAGTTGCAGCCTGCAGTCCGAACTGAGAACAGCTTTAAGAGATCCGCTTGCCCTCGCGGGTTCGCTTCTCGTTGTACTGCCCATTGTAGCACGTGTGTAGCCCAGGTCATAAGGGGCATGATGACTTGACGTCATCCCCACCTTCCTCCGGTTTGTCACCGGCAGTCTCACTAGAGTGCCCAACCTAATGCTGGCAACTAGTGACAAGGGTTGCGCTCGTTGCGGGACTTAACCCAACATCTCACGACACGAGCTGACGACAGCCATGCACCACCTGTCTCTGCGTCCCCGAAGGGAACGGCCTATCTCTAGGCTTGGCGCAGGATGTCAAGACCTGGTAAGGTTCTTCGCGTTGCTTCGAATTAAACCACATGCTCCACCGCTTGTGCGGGCCCCCGTCAATTCCTTTGAGTTTCAACCTTGCGGTCGTACTCCCCAGGCGGAGTGCTTATTGCGTTAGCTGCGGCACTGAGAACCGGAAAGTCCCCAACACCTAGCACTCATCGTTTACGGCATGGACTACCAGGGTATCTAATCCTGTTCGCTACCCATGCTTTCGAGCCTCAGCGTCAGTTGCAGACCAGAGAGCCGCCTTCGCCACTGGTGTTCTTCCATATATCTACGCATTCCACCGCTACACATGGAGTTCCACTCTCCTCTTCTGCACTCAAGAAGGACAGTTTCCGAAGCAGTTCCCCGGTTAAGCCGGGGGCTTTCACTTCAGACTTATCTTTCCGCCTGCGCTCGCTTTACGCCCAATAAATCCGGACAACGCTTGCCACCTACGTATTACCGCGGCTGCTGGCACGTAGTTAGCCGTGACTTTCTGGTTGATTACCGTCAAATAATGGCCAGTTGCTGCCACTATCCTTCTTCACCAACAACAGAGCTTTACGATCCGAAAACCTTCTTCACTCACGCGGCGTTGCTCCATCAGACTTGCGTCCATTGTGGAAGATTCCCTACTGCTGCCTCCCGTAGGAGTTTGGGCCGTGTCTCAGTCCCAATGTGGCCGATCAGTCTCTCAACTCGGCTATGCATCATTGCCTTGGT
>NZ_VUMX01000078.1:0-1184 GCF_009695985.1 Lactobacillus porci | reverse complement strand
CTTTGGCAGCTCGAGCGGTACGATTGGATGTTCAGTCATAATATCGTGTTCCTCCGTATTCAATTGTTAAGAACAGTATATGACTATTGAACAGAGGTCGATAGATACCGCGCTATTGGGCGCTTACAAAACATCAACACTGCAAGGAACAGAATTACCAGCAATAAAAGCCAGTTATAGGTAAAGACAATGATTGAGGAAAGGACTACATCCAATCCACAAGCGGAAATTTTCAGCCATGGAGCCAGGAAATTTTCACCCAGCATGTTTAAATCTTGGGTCAAGCTGTTTTGAACGCTGGAAACTTTCGGTGCCTTGTTACCACTGCTGTAAATTTTTTCCACTTCAGCAGATCGAAGCTTGTGGAAATACTCTTGCGTCTGTTTATCATACAGATAATTAGCTCTATAAGACAGACCGCTGCCAATGGAATCAACCACAAAATTGATACCAATAATTGCCACGAAAAGCAACAAATTGCCCTTGCGCAAGCTGTCCCCCAGCAGTGTCAGCAAGGCGTTGTTGCCAGCTAGAAATGCGCTGCCGCTAACAACCAACAAGATGATCGTGATAAACCTAACTCGATTGTTTTTGATAAAATCCGAATAATACAAAATACTCACGACCTTTTTAAAACTATAAAATTTCCATTTGCTTAGCTTGTTCTATCAAAATTTCATCATTGGAAAAGCTAAAATTGAAGAAAACGCTTTTCTCTATCTCTTGCAATTTTTTCATAATCTTCCAATTGAAAATTTCGCGGAAGAAGCGATTTATACGATAAATTTTACATTAAAAAAACATAAAATGAACCCTTGAATTTTAATTTCATTAGATATTTACTGTAATAAACAATTTTAGGAGGTAACAAAATGAAAGAATTACATAAGTTACAAATGTTAGCACAAAAGAAAGTTCATTCTGATGTTAGACGAGTAACTTTTTATTGCAAGACAAATACAGTTAGTTGCGTTAAGTAATATGTTACTATTAAAAACAGATTCACTTATATATGCAAGAAGAGCAAAGCGTTTTGCTTTGCTCTTCTTTGTAATTAACTTAAACTTCCCACATCAAAAAAACTATGAAGCCTTGAAAACTCAATAGTTTAGCCAGTAAATATTCAATTAAGCTGCTAGTGATGGCGATATAGCCTCTTGCATGTACTTCGGAAGGCGAGAAAT
>NZ_VUMX01000077.1:0-1204 GCF_009695985.1 Lactobacillus porci | reverse complement strand
GGTCGATTGTATAATCAATTTGAACACCACTGAAAATCAGTAGTATTAGAATATAAAAAATCCATTTCAACCTCTGGTAGAATATGAATTACCACAAACACGATTCTAAGAAAGAGGTCAAAATGGATCATTCAAATTCTAACACAGATTCTCGACAAAAGGGCAGACATTTTACTATCAAGGATCGTTGTCTGATCGAGGCGTACCACAATCAAAAATACTCCAACAGAGCTATTGCCAGAAGGTTAAACTGCTCTCCCAGCTCTATTGGTTATGAGCTGAAACGAGGCTCTAAAATCACTCCTAATAGCCACAGAAAGCGTTATATCGCCGAGGTTGGACAGGATGCTTATGACAATAATCGCAAGCACTGCGGGCGCAAGATTGAGTTCTTTAAGCACCGCCGCTTCATGGAGTATGTGGTCAAGCATTTCCACCAAAATGACTGGTCTTTAGACGCTTGTGTCGGGCGTGCATTAGTAGTAGATGGCTTCTCCAAGGATGAGGTCGTCTCTACCAAAACGCTGTACAAGTACGTTGATCAAAGGCTTCTGGGTATCATCAATCTCGATTTGCCCATGAAGACTACTCGGAGTACTAAGCAGCACAGAGTACGCCAAAATCTGCGTAAACTAGGCTGTAGTATCGATGAACGAGACCCGAAGATTGAACTGCGTGAAGAGTTCGGCCACTGGGAATGCGACCTGGTTCTTGGGAAGAAAACCAAGGATGACGAGGTCCTTCTGACTCTTTGTGAGAGAAAGACTCGGATGTTCTTGGTAATCAAGATCCCTGACAAGACCGCCGATAGCGTTATGGCTGCCTTTAAGGAGCTCCGTAAAGAATATGGCGCTAAATGGGACCAAATCTTTAAGTCTATCACAACTGACAATGGGTCAGAGTTTGCGAAGTTAAGCGACTTAGAGGCAGTTTCTAAAACTCTTGTTTATTATGCCCACCCTTACACCTCTTGCGACAAGGGAAGCGTTGAGCGCCACAACGGCATTATCAGACGCTTCATCCCAAAGGGTGAGAGGATCGACAAATACAGTATTGACGACATCTTTGGTATTCAGATGTGGTGTAATTCACTACCTCGAAAGATCTTGAATTACTCCACGCCAGAGGAATTATTCGATTCTGAAATGGATAAAATCTACCAAATTTAGTGGGTGTTCAAATTATTCTTGCAATTTACCAAAAA
>NZ_VUMX01000076.1:0-1261 GCF_009695985.1 Lactobacillus porci | reverse complement strand
TCACCGCTACCCACAACTCATCCCCGCAATTTTCAACTTACGTGGGTTCGGTCCTCCAGCGCGTTTTACCGCGCCTTCAACCTGGTCATGGGTAGGTCACTTGGTTTCGGGTCTGCATCAGCCAACTTCTCGCCCTATTCAGACTCGCTTTCGCTGCGGCTCCGTCTTTTCTGACTTAACCTTGCTGACTAACGCAACTCGCCGGTTCATTCTACAAAAGGCACGCCATTACCCCTTAACGGGCTCTGACTACTTGTAGGCACACGGTTTCAGGTTCTATTTCACTCCCCTCCCGGGGTTCTTTTCACCTTTCCCTCACGGTACTGGTTCGCTATCGGTCACTGGTTAGTATTTAGCCTTGCGAGATGGTCCTCGCGGATTCAGACGGGATTTCTCGTGTCCCGCCCTACTCAGGATCCTGCTAGGCCTTCTTTGGATTTCGCCTACGGGGCTCTCACCCTCTCTGGCGCGCTTTCCCAAGCGCTTCCGCTATCCGCCAAAGTGCCACGTTGCAGTCCTACAACCCCGGCAGATAAATCTGCCGGTTTGGGCTCTTTCCCGTTCGCTCGCCGCTACTAAGGAAATCGAATTTCTTTCTCTTCCTGCAGCTACTTAGATGTTTCAGTTCACTGCGTGTTCCCTCCATGAGCTATGTATTCACTCATGGATGACATGCCTTCGCATGCCGGGTTCCCCCATTCGGATACCTCCGGATCACAGCCTACTTACGGCTACCCGAAGACTTTCGTGGTTCGTCACGTCCTTCATCGGCTTCCAGTGCCCAGGCATTCACCGTGCGCCCTTCTTCACTTGACCTGTATCAAGTCTAAGTTCTTTCGAACTCTCTCTCGGTCGCTTTGCAATCTATTCATTGTCTACAATGATGTCTCGGTTTTTTCTTGGATTAAGTATTCAGTTTTCAACGTACAAGTTTGAGAGTTGATACTCTCAAAACTAAACAAAGTTTCTTTCAGTGTGCTTCCGTAACATGATGAATTTCTGTTAGCATCTCTGCTCTCCATTCATCTGTCTATCCTTAGAAAGGAGGTGATCCAGCCGCAGGTTCTCCTACGGCTACCTTGTTACGACTTCACCCCAGTCATCTGCCCTGCCTTAGGCGGCTGATTCCGTTAAGGTTATCCCACCGACTTCGGGCATTGCAGACTTCCATGGTGTGACGGGCGGTGTGTACAAGGCCCGGGAACGTATTCACCGTGGCGTGCTGATCCACGATTACTAGCGATTCCAGCTTCGTGCAGGC
>NZ_VUMX01000075.1:0-1346 GCF_009695985.1 Lactobacillus porci | reverse complement strand
CTGGAAGCCTATTTACCATGGGCTGAGAATGTTCAGCTACACTGTAAGTGAAGTCCCATAAACTGATTAATCCCATCTTAGCATTGCTAGGATGGGATTTTAATATACCGCGATATTGGGCGCTTACTTTTAGTCACTCCTTTTTCTTAGATTGATTTCTGTTAAAGGTCGAGAGTGTGAAACTCGAAAATTACTTGCGAAAGCATCAAAAAAAGCAATGATGCTTTCTCTGCGATTACTTTCTTCGCGATACATCATTGCTTAGTTTCTTTTCTTAAATTTATGTCTTTCTTGATGTGGTTTTATTATAACAAATAGTTATGCTTTGTGCAAAGCCATAATTAAATAGAATTGTATTACTCAATAATTTTTGAAATAGCCAATGGCTGATAATCTTTATATGCCTGCAACATTGCTTTAACAATCTGAGAGTCAAAATCAGTATCCAATTTTTCATTCAGTATCTGTTTGAAATCTGTAAAACTAATTTTGTCCTTCTGTCTGAGAATATCCAAAAATAGCTTGTCAATTTCATCAGATTGTTTTGAAGAAATCCCATAGTACAAGAGAAATGCTTCTCTATTAGGTGGGAAATCCAGTTTATCAATACAATCACGCAAAACGGATCTCATCAAATACAGTGTATATGTTAATTCATCAGATTCATGCATTTTAGACCAACAACTCCAGACCTAATCTAATCCAATATGCTAATGTTCTAGCGGTACTTGGGTTAACATGTGATGCGATTAATGCACTAGCAATTTGATCTTGAACTGCCTTAAATGATAAATCTTCCCATCTTGAAAGTTTTCTTAGCGTGGGAGTAACTTTATTGAGAACATTTCCAACTTCTACAGCAGCTTTTCTTCCTGCCACTTTTCCTACGGCACTAACTAATTTATTTCGATTTTTTAATACTGCTTTAACTGCAACCTTAGCACCTTTTCCCCAACCAATTTTTGATTCATTTAATGATTGTTCATTCTGAAAAGAAATACCATTGGTTGGTACTTGAAAAGTCTGTGTACTGCTATCAGAAGCCGTTTGAGTCGAAGAAGATGTCACTTCGGCAGCTTGCACACTATTTGAAACTACTTCAGCAGTGGGAACACTTAACAGAAGCGTTACTAATGACGTGAATACAACCTTTTTCAATTTCATTATTCTCACTCCTTATAAAACGCAAACATACTAAATGTTTACAAAAAATAATAATGGTCGATTGTATAATCAATTTGAACACCACTGAAAATCAGTAGTATTAGAATATAAAAAATCCATTTCAACCTCTGGTAGAATATGAATTACCACAAACACGATTCTAAGAAAGAGGTCAAAATGGA
>NZ_VUMX01000074.1:0-1374 GCF_009695985.1 Lactobacillus porci | reverse complement strand
TTGGCACTGAATACCATGGTCTTTCATATGATGCATTGACTGCCCATACAGCTTTTGTCTTTCTGCGCTACATGTTCATGTCAGTTGAGAAGCGAGATGATGAAGATGATAGGACAATAGGCGAGCTCTTTTACTGCATGATAGACGAGCTTGCGGACATTACTTTCCATCACTCCCTTCAGATCCTGGTGGAAGCCATGTTCGAGAGCGTGAAAGAGATCTTCCAACTGACAGAAGAGCAGATGGAAAGGTTCACCAAAGCTTTCATTTCCCGCCTCCCGAAGTACATGCAAGAGGCTATATCGCCATCACTAGCAGCATAATTGAATATTTACTGGTTAAACTATTGAGTTTTCAAGGCTTCATAGTTCTTTTTGGTGTGGGAAGTTTAAGTTAGTCAGCCTTTTCCCAAAAGAGTGCAAATTGGATTGCCAAGTCTGCGATTCGGTCCTTACTATCTAAGTCCGAATGACTAGATAAGGTTCTGATATCCCATTTTTCTTCCGAGAGGTGGTCCGCCGCGTAGAAGAAATGGCAGAGTTCAAAGCCCCTAAAGGCTGCTAATGCCGCCACGGCAGAGCACTCCATATCGACGCAGATAGCTCCTGATTCCTTTCGACGCTTCATCTTGCCGATGGTTTCCCGATAGGGAGCATCGGTCGTCCAAACTTTTCCTTTTTGATACGAAATCTTGTGACTATCCAGAAAAGATTGGAAGAGAGGAAGGATTCCCTTGTTCACTTCCACTTCATCACTTGCTGGAAGATAGTGATAACTAGTCCCCTCGTCTCTAAGGGCGGATGTTGGAATGATGATGGAGGTCGCCTCAATATCTTGGTTCAAAACCCCACAAGTCCCAAAGAGAACGAGTTTTTCCATCCCAAATTGAATCAAATCCTCTATAATTCCCACACAGGAAGCAGCCCCAACTGGCGCATTAAAGACAGCAATCTGTTGCTCTCCAATAGTAATCCCATAGACAATGACTTCAAAGTTAGCCATAGATGTTCTTGTAATTTCGTCATGTTCGTAATTCTCAAGTAGGCGCGCAAAAGTTACTCTTGAAAAGCACGATATGACTACTTTGGGAAATCCTTCAATCGGTTTGTGTAAGTCTTGTGGATTAATAATAGCCTGTCGATTAGGGTCAAATTCTTCTAAAATCATCTGATATACCTCTTTCGTTTAAATTATTGTTCCATATTATGCCACAATTATATTCTAGATATTTTTTTAAACCCACAAAAAGAGACTGTCAATTCTTTTGTGTAAATAAATCTTTCCGGCTAATTGATTCTTTAACTGTTTTTTAATCGAAGTACGATTCCAAGGTGTCTGCTACTTGACCAAAGCCCTTGTGAACTCGATTGGCGT
>NZ_VUMX01000073.1:0-1432 GCF_009695985.1 Lactobacillus porci | reverse complement strand
GCAGGAAGCATTGGAGTGACAACCGAAGCTGTCGTCAAGAAATACATTGAGACGCAATGGAATAGACCGTTTCACTAAACGCTAGAAAGGAGGAAGCGACATGGCAATACGCAAGCGCAAGTCAGATCTGCCAGAATATGGAGTAAAAATCAGATTGTACCCGACTCTCGTACAACAAGCCAAACTTAGACAGTTCTTTGGCAATGACCGCTTCCTCTGGAATCAGCTTGTCAGCCTCTATCAGGAACGCTACAAGAACAACAAGAAATCAAAATTGTTAACGGAATTCGATCTGAACAATCTGCTTCCCGCCTTGAAGAACGAATATCCATTCCTCAAGGCAAGCGACAGCTCCAGCTTCCAAATCGTGACCAAGAACATCAGCGATGCCTGGGAGGCATTCTTTGCCGGAACGAGGCGCAAGCCCCGCTTCCACTCAAAGCACAGCGCCAAGCAGTCATATACTGGCAAGTCGTCCGGCATCCGGATCATGGGCAAAAGAAACATGTTCCTGCCGAAGCTGAGAAGAGTCAGATCATCGAAAACCGGCGTCATCGACGGCAAGATCAAGCGCTACACGATCAGCGTCGATGCTTGCGGGCGCTACTGGCTTTCTCTCATCGTGGAGAAAAAGACCGCCTTCCTGCCAAAGACTGGCAAGGCGGTTGGCATTGACGTGGGGCTGACGCACTTGGCCATCCTGTCAGACGGCAGAAAGTTTGACAAGTTCTCATCAGATTACTGCGAGAAACAAGCAGAAATCTGGCAGAGCAAGTCATCCAAGCGCCGTCATTTGGCTTTGGTTAAGTCGCAGCAGGACGCCAACAGGAAGGCTCTTGGTGCAAAAAGCCTGTCTGACTATCGCAACTGGCAGAAAGCCAATGTCGCCAAGAACCGCTATATGAGCCGCATCACAAATCAGCGCGATGACTATCTGCACAAGGTAACGAATCAACTGGTGAAGGAATACGACGTCATCGTCATTGAGGATTTAAAGATCAAGAACATGACGAAGAATCACCACCTTGCCCGCTCAATTCTGCGCCAAAGTTGGGGCAAATTTCGTGACATGCTGGAATACAAGTGCAAGAAGTACGGAAAGATCCTCATCAAGGTCAATCCAGCACACACCAGCCGAATCTGCTCAAAATGCGGCAAGGATACGGGCAAGAAGCCACTGTCAGTGCGGGAATGGGACTGCCCATTCTGCAAGGCGCATCATGACCGTGACGTCAATGCATCAATCAATATTTTGCTTAAAGGACTTGCCCAGCTCTGAGAGAGCTGGGCAAGAAAAAATCGTACCGTCAAGCAGCAGTCAATGCGGCTTGGCGGAATCGTCGGAGGGGGCACTTCCGTGATAAATAGACTGACCTCTGTTTTTGCACTGCTGTTCAGCTTGCTGGACAGAACCAGTAAAAAAGCAGGCTTG
>NZ_VUMX01000072.1:0-1459 GCF_009695985.1 Lactobacillus porci | reverse complement strand
TGATATGACCCCCGAAATTAGGACACTAATTTCGGGGGTTATTTTCATGACTAAATACACTAAAGAAATCAAACTCGCTATTTACCACGAATGGGTAGACGATCATAGAAGAGGCACCTACCTCAGCCGAAAATATGGGATGGAGCGTGGAGGAATCCAATATTTGGTAGACTTGATCCAAAAGCATGGCGAAGCCATTTTGGATCGCCCTCAACAGAAATATACTGCTGATTTCAAGCTCGCTGCCATTGATAGAGTTCTGCTAGGTGGTGAAGCTCTTAGGCAGGTTTCCTTAGACTTAGGGCTTACGAATCAAGGAATTCTTGCTAATTGGCTTCGCTCTTTCAAAGAAAACGGGTATACTGTCATTACCAAGAAGAAAGGTAGACCACCCAAGAATGCCCAAAAGCAAGGACAAACAACGGATCAAAGAGCTGGAAGAGCAGGTAAAGAGACTTACAGTCGAGCTTGCATACATAAAAAAATTGGAGGCCTTAATTCAAGAACGGAAGAGCCAAGAAAAGAAGAATTAGCTCGTGCAATCACTGAATTAAGGCAAGAATTGCGGCTTAGCGTTAAGTACATTATCGACGTTATTAATGCCGATCCTGGATTGCCTCATATCTCAAGAAGTAACTACTACTATCAGACTCATAAGCCAGACAAGGATTCTGGTAACCAGAAGCTGATGGATAGAATCAAAGAGATCTATCTTGAACACAGCCAGCGCTATGGGTACCGGCGAATCTATGGACAGCTTCGCCGTGAAGGCTATGAGATCAATCATAAGAAGGTGCAGAGGCTCATGCAAAAGATGGGTTTATTCGGCATCTCAATCCGCAAGAGACGTAAATACAGCAGCTATTACGGCGTTCAAGGCAAGATCAAGCCAGACTTAATCAAGCGCAATTTCTACGCAATTATTCCCGACAGACATTGGTTTACCGACGTGACAGAATTCCATCTCAAAGATCAAAAGCTCTACCTTTCTCCAATTATTGATGGTTGTACCCAAGAAATCATCTCCTACAATATTTCTAAGCACCCAGACCTTAAGCAAGTAATGACCATGCTAGATGATGCGTTTGAGAAGCACCCGGCTCTTAACGGGCTTATTTTCCACTCAGATCGTGGATGGCAATATCAGCACTATGCATATCAAGCCGCTCTAGCTAATAGAGGGATCGATCAGAGTATGTCCAGACTGGGTAATTCTCTAGATGACGGATTAATGGAAGGCTTCTTCGGCATTCTTAAGCGGGAGATGTTCTACGGTCAAGAACATAAATACAAGGACCTAAATGAGCTTGAACAAGCTATTCACAAATATATCGATTACTACAACAACGTAAGAATCAAAACAGGACGAAAAAACATGACCCCGATTGAATATCGGAATCATGTTCTAACAACCTTAACGGCGTAATACTAATATGTCCCAATTTTGGGGGTCACATCA
>NZ_VUMX01000071.1:0-1466 GCF_009695985.1 Lactobacillus porci | reverse complement strand
TATTTTCATGTGATTGTCCTCCCTTTACTGCCCCGAAGGGCATAAAAATCCCCAGCAGTAAAATACTTTTACCACTGGGGATGATAATTTGCGGACATACACATATACAGCATACACCTGTTTGTGAGTGCTGTTTTTGGGGATATGTCAAAATTGATAAGGCAAAAGTATTCTTAAATTGGGTACAAAAACTAAGCCCCTACAAAAGGGACTATCATAATCCTTTGTTCCCACTATTTGATTATAGTTTTATTTAAGAATACCTTGCCGCATATTTTTTACTCCTTTTCTGGAATTGAATTATTATATCACATCAGTTTTAGGAATTATTATATCACATCAGTTTTAGGAAAACAAGTATCTAAAAGAAATTTTTCTTCCCCTTATATGTAACAATCATACCGGCTTCCTAACGTTCAGAATGGTTTCTACTGTCTGCTGCGGTGTTTGGTTGGAATTGTCCAGCCAAAAGCCGATCCGTGGTGTTGTCTGCATTTTACTAAATACAAATTCAATGTATACAGAAAGAAATATATAAGGAGTGGGAGGGATTCCGCCGTAGTCGGCATTGTAGGAAAATCCAAAAGTTTAGATTTTCTCAAAATGCTTATCTTTTGGTCTTTGGTTCGGAATAGTGTAGTGCTGGCGGTCTATCTATTGTTTTCGGTTGCTTGCTTCTTTACCGTACATGAGCATTTTGCCAAGGCAGCAAGTCATATTCAACGCCCCGCTTATCGATATTGTAGAGGTCTTCATTGGCGAAAACCGCCCCTTCCCCGGCGATTTCCACCAGTTCTTGCATATCAGCCGTGTCAAAGTTGGAAACGCCCCAGTGGCGGATCAGGCCAGCAGCTTGCAGGTCCTGCAGGCCTTTAACGGTTTCTGCTAAAGGATAGTTACTCTTCCAGTGCAAAAGATACAAGTCCAGATAGTCTGTCCCCAGCCGCTTTAAGCTGGCGGCCAGGCTCTTTTTCTGGTCTTGAGGACTGGCATGCCAGGGGTAGAACTTGGAAATGAGGAAGAGCTGGCTCCGGTCCAAATCCTTGATGGCTTCACCAACCAGCCTTTCAGCCTGCCCTTCCCCATACATTTCCGCGGTGTCAATCACATTGACGCCGTGAGATAAGCCGTATCTCAGGGCCGCGAGTTCCGTGGCCTGCTTTGCGGCTTTTTCCCCCATATTCCAGGTGCCCAGGCCCAGCTGGCTCAGTTTTTCTCCTTTGATGGTCATGTATTTCATGTTTTTCCCTCCGTATTTTCTTCTTTTTAAGCATAATACAAGGAAGACAATTTTTTCGCCAATTGCAAGAATAAATTGAACACTTACCATAACATCTGGTAGATTTTGACTATCTACGCCGGTAAATGCGGTCAAGTTCGGTGTCAGGAGTCTTGTAGTTTAAGATCTTCCGAGGAAGAGAGTTGCACCATACCTCGATCTTAGCAATATCTTCCACACTGTACTT
>NZ_VUMX01000070.1:0-1506 GCF_009695985.1 Lactobacillus porci | reverse complement strand
TGAAGTGCCCTACAATTGTTAGACATAGACATCTAACGATTGTGGGGTATCTTTATGACCAAATATTCATCCGAATTAAAAGTACAAGTTGCTTCCGATTATCTTAATGGCAGAGGATCATACAAGGGATTAAGCAAAAAGTATAATATCAATCCATCTCTAATTCGTACGTGGGTGAATATTGCCGAACTCAATGGCTTGGAAAGCTTAAAAGTTAAGCGAACCAAAAGAAAATATTCTGTTGACTTTAAGCTGGATGTGGTAAGCTACTATCTAAAATCCGATGAAGGAGTAAGAAGGGTAGCGGCTAGATTCAATATCAACCCGTCACAAGTCTATTCATGGACTAAGAAGTTCCAGCAAGACGGCCCAGAATCGCTCCTTCCTGTCAAGAAAGGTAGACCTGCTAAAATGCCTAAGAAGAGCAAGAAGACTGCGAAAGTCAAGCGCAATAAGCGAACAGAAACTCTAACTGATAAGCAGAAATATGAGGCCATACTTCAGGAAAAAGATGCCAAAATCAAAGAATTAGAATTGGAGCTCATCATCGCAAAAAAAGTGGCCGCCCGGTATCCGAGCTTTCCAATCGACAAAAGACACAGATAGCTTGTGATATTCGGGCAGACCACCCAGAATTTCAGTTAAAACAGCTGTTTAAAGCTCTTAATCTCAATCGTAAGACTTATTACGACAATCTTAAAAGAATCGCTAAGAAGGATAAGTACGCCGAAGTAAAAGAGCTTATCAAAGACATTTACTACAACGAAGGCCAAGGCACGTATGGCTATCGTCCAATGTGGGCTGCACTGCGCGACAAGGGCGTTAAATTGGCGATGGAAACAGTACGTAAGCTGATGCGAAGCATCGGGTTGAAGACCGAGCTGTACCACAAGAGAACTGCGAAATACAGCTCCTACAAAGGTACTGTAGGCAAAGTAGCTGATAATATACTCCAGCAGCACTTTGACGAAGAAAGGCCGTATCATGTTCTCCATACCGACATTACGGAATATATACTAACTAACGGCAAGAAAGTTTATATCTCTCCTGTAGTGGACGAGGCTTCTTTGGAGATCCTTGCATGTACTGCCAGCTACTCCCCCAACACGGATTTAGTATTGGGTATGCTGGATGAATTGGAAACCAAATTACCGGCTTACTCCCACCCAGTTATCCATTCTGATCAAGGTATTCAGTATCAAAGTAAAGCCTACCAAGCCCGCTTGGAGGATATGGGACTAGTTCAAAGCATGTCCAGAAAGGGAAACTGTTACGATAACGCACCGGGTGAAACTATATTCAACTTAATGAAACGTGAGAAGCTAAATCGAGTTAGACTTCACTCTTTGGAGGAAGCCCAACAAGCACTTAAAAATTACATATATTGGTTTAACAACATCAGACGGTCCAATAAACTAAATTACACGACCCCTGTAAAATATAGAGATCGTGTAATGGCAACTATTTAAGATTTTATAAAATGTCTAACTTTTCTATGGCACTTCA
>NZ_VUMX01000007.1:0-87155 GCF_009695985.1 Lactobacillus porci | reverse complement strand
TCCGAAAGCCCTTCTTGTAGGTCATCGAAACGTGGTCGAATACTTTGGCAGCCAGCTCAGTCTTCTTGTATCCAGTTCTGGAGTAGAGCGAATCGTCAAAGACGAAGCAATCGGCACGTTGGTCAGAGGTCAGATCTTTCAGATGCCCATTGACGATCTTCTCAGCTAGCAGAATAGTGAAGCGGAGCCAGTTGATATGTGGGTTCTGCATGAATCGATAGTAGGTGTTTTTGGAGAAGCCAGCAGTACACTTGCCAGACTTCTGTTGCATGTACATGCTTCTGTCTCGAAACACATTACTGAAGATGTATGAAAGGATCGACCAAAGATGGATTCCTTTTGACTTGCGGAGCCCACATCTACGGAGAAGCTCCATAACTTTGTAGTCCTTGAAGAACTTTTCAACAGAACGGGCGATTTTAGGTTCATTTTCAGTATCGAATGATGGTAAACTAGACATAGCACAAGCCTTTCGTTTGATATTGATGATGTTGTGGTTGACTAAATTATATCAAGCGAACAAAGGCCTTGTGCTTTTTTATTGGCTAAACTATTGAATTTTCAAGGTACAAGCCCACTTTTGCAAGTGGGAAGTTTAAGTTATTAACGTGTTCATTGAATTCTAACTGTCTCGGTACTACAATTGGTACCTTACCATACTGCAGAGCTTCTACAAAGCTAGATGGACCACCGTGAGTGATGACAATACGTGCATCCTTAAATGTTTGTTGCATTTCGTCAAAACTCATCATTTTGTGCATCTCACAATGCTTAGCTTCATAAGTGCTGAACCCGTACTGGACAACCACTTTTTCTTTAATTTCACCTTTTCCAACCAATTCGTCCATCTTCTCAATTAGACGGTTGAATGGCTGCTCGTGCGTTCCTACAGTTACAAATATCATATGTTCCTCTAGAAGATACTACCCAAGTTAATTGCCTTAGGATAAACCTGTTTCATTTCTTCCCATTCTACAATGAACTTATCAGTAATTGGATAAACAAGTTTTCCTGTCACTGTCGGTTTATCATAACGGTCAAATACTTCAATATACACTAACTTAGCGCCCATCATCTTCCCAATATAAAAGAATGGCGCTGCCACAGCTGCACCGCTAGAAATAATCAGATCAGGCTTTTCCTTACGAAGTACCTTTATTGCTAAAAAAGTGTTCTTGATCAAGTTCTTCAAATTACGGTTAGTTGGGTAATAGCAAGGATAGAATCTTTCCCCCTTAAGTTTACTTCTAGCATCTTCTTTATCAAAAGTAACCCAAAAGCGTTCCTTGTTTTGCCAAAATGGCTTCAACATATACAAGTGCGTCAAGTGACCACCGCTTGATCCAACCAAACATACTTTAATATTTTTCTTACTCATTGTTTGCTTCCTAACAAAAAAGCGAGGCGATTAATCCTCGCAAACTCTTAACCTTCATACATTCCATTCGGATGAAAGATAACACCAATTGTCTTGATGATGATCCACAAATCGAAGAAGACGCTGCTCCGATTGATGTATTCAATATCGAGTTGCACCATTTCCGCAAAATCTGCCGCATTCCGGCTAGTTGCCTGCCATAGACCGCTGCATCCCGGCTTGACTAACAGTCTCTGTTTGTCATAGTCGGTATACTGCTCTACCTCATTTGGCAGTGGTGGCCGTGGACCAACCAGTGACATATTGCCAATCAAAACATTCCACAACTGTGGCAATTCATCCAAACTGTGAGCTCGAATGAACTTGCCGATCCTGGTAATCCGGGGATCATCATGCATTTTGAACATGGCGCCCTCAACTTCGTTTTGATCCAAGAGTTCCTTCTTCATTTTATCGGCATTGACCACCATTGAACGGAATTTGTAGATCCGAAATGGCTTCTCATTCTTGCCAATTCTGATTTGTGAATAAAAGACCGGGCCGCCATCTTCGCTACGAATTTTAATCGCCAACCATAAAAAGAGCGGCGATAATAAAATTAATGCAACTAGAGAAGCCAGAAAATCAAAGAGCCGCTTAATTCCATGATAGATCGGTCGACCTTTGACTTTGGCTTGATCAACATATGCTTGGCTCATTTCCATTCTTTCCTCTCCTAACAATTCACCCAAACTTCTTATTTTTTCTCAAACTTATCTGAGGCTACTTCTTTCTCCCAAAGAGCCCCTTTTTCTTTGTTTCTTCTTCTCCGTAACCATAGCCGTAGCCATAACCATAGCCGTAGCCGTAGCCGCCATCCCCATCGGCATCAACGTCATTCATAACATAGCCTAAAATTGCTGAATCAGTCAGCTTCAACAATTCAACGGCCCGCTTAACCGCAGCCTTCTGCGAGTGTCCTTGCCGGACTACCAAGATCGTCCCGTCCAAGGAGCTGGTCAGCTGCTGGGTTTCAGCCGCATCCAAGATTGGGGCCAAGTCCAAGATAACCATGTCGTACTTTTGCTTCAAATCTTCAATCAAGTCAAGCATATGCTTAGAAGACAAGAGCTCTGAAGGGTTAGGTGGAATTGGGCCTGCGGTAAGAATTGATAAATTCTCTACGCCGCTTTCCCGGATCACGCTAGCCGCATCCATTTCCTTAGTCCGGCTAGTCAACAAAGTCGTCAACCCGTTGCTGTTAGTTACGTTGAAAGTTGAGTGTAAAGTTGGTCTACGCAAATCGGCATCGATCAAGATCGTCTTCTTGCCTGCTTGTGCCATGGTGATTGCCACATTGGCACTGACCGTTGACTTGCCGGCACTGGCCATAGCTGAAGTAAAGGCAATCGTCTTGACTTCCTTGTCAACGTTCATGAAATTGATGTTGGTCCGGATATTTCTGAACTGTTCTGAAATGACGCTTTGCGGGTTAGCCAGGGTAATCAGCTTAGCCCCGTTTTCCATCGTTTCGTTGTCTAAGTGCTTCTTTCTAAATAAGCCCATGCTAACCTCCTAAACCCGTCTTCTGGTGCCCAAGCTTCTGTGCTTTTCAGCACTGGCTGCCGTAAAGGTCCAGTCCTTTGGCATCTTAATGCTGGAAACTTCGCCCAAGTTGATCAAGCCTAATTCCTTTTCCATAAAGCTGTCATCACGAACGCTCGTATCTGACAAGTCTTTGATGATAATAATCAACAAGCTGACTACTAAACCAGCCAAGACCCCAACTGCAGTGAGCATTTTCACCTTTGGATATGACTTTGTCCCCTTAGAAGCTTCCGCAACAATCGTCACGTTGTTGACGTCCATGATTGAAGGAATCTGCTTCTTGAATTCCTTGGCCACTGCATTGGCAATTGCTTGAGCCTTTTCTGGAGTTTCAGCCGTAGCTGACAGGCTGAAGACCTGTGATGAAGTCGTAGTCGTTACTGAAACAGCGCTAGACAATTCACTAACTGAAACTGAGTAGCTCTTGCCGTCCCGCTTAATAACGGCTGGCTTGGCCTTGACTGCCTTCTTGACCAAGACCCTCGTCCCATCATCATCAGTCCGGTAAACGGCTTTCTTGGCTGGGGTTGCCTTTCTAACCACAGTAACTGGGTTGGCCAGGTACTTGGAAGCTCCCTTCAAGATTACCCGGCTGGTAATAATGTCCTTATAAGTCGTAACCGCGTTAACGTCGGCTTGCTGGTTGGCATATGCTTGGTTAACGTCGGCTGATTTCCGGTTAACCAACAATTGAGTGCTGGCAGTGTACTTGGGTACCAGAACGTATTCTGAAACTCCATAAGCAATCAATCCCAGGCCGATCATCCAAATCAAGATGCTGATAAAGTGCTTCTTGATCAAGATGAAGAGTCTGCGCAGATCAATGGTTACTTCTTCATTATTCTGTTGTTCAGCGCTCACTAGTTATCCTCCTTATAAACGTTGACAGTCTTAATTCCTAAAGTCTTGCGGATATTGTTGGAAATCCGCTGTCTTTCCTTGGTCGTCATGATCTCGACTTCCATGTTGCCAAACTTCTGGTTGTTGACGCTGCTGCTCCGGCCCTGCGCGTAGTCTGATTTGATCGTGGCCGTCGCGCCGCGGTAGTTGGTCGCCAGCTTGATCATCTGGTTTAAAGTCAAGTCAGTTTGCACGCTATTGCCCAGGGACTGCATAAAGCTGCTGTTCAAGATGTTCTTGTAGGAAACGCTCTTCTTCAAGGCAGCTACCATGACCCGCCGCTCACGGTCCTGCCGGCCGTAGTCTTGCCGTGGGTCGCCGTGGCGGAGCTGAACAAAGGCCAAGGCCTTCTTGCCTGAAATATGGTAAGTTTCACCCTTCTTGAAGCTGTAGCCCATATTGTCAAAGGTCAATGGTGAAGTTACGTCAACGCCGCCCATCTTAGTGATGATCTTCATCGTGCTTTCCCAGTTGACCAGCACATAGCCGTCAATCGGCACGCTGTAGTACTTGTCCAGGGTCTTCATAGTTTCCGTAACCCCGCCAAGTGAGTAGGCACTGTTCAACTTGATCGGTGAATACTCTGGGTAGTCAGGCAGGTTGACCTTGGAGTCCCGGGCGATCGTCGTGACTCTCGTCTGCTTCATGGACGGGTTGACCGTCACGAACATCATCAAGTCCGTCAGCCCGTGATACTTCTTCACGCTGCGGCCCTCCGCGCCGGTGTCAGTCCCTAAGATCAGCAAGTTGACTGGCTTCTTCTTGTCCAGAATCTGGTCAGAAGATGACCGGCCCTTGTTGCTCTTAATGTTCTTTGAAACAGGAGTGTACATCGCGGTAGTCGCGTTGCGCGCGTTCTTGTAGGCATAGCCAGCTACCATCAAGGCTGCCAGCAGAACGATCCCAATAACAATCGCAATATAGCGGCCAATATGACGCTTGTGATGGCGGTGATGATGATGGTGGTGGTGATGGTGATGACGATGCTCTACATTTTGTTGTTCAATTTCCGACATCGGTATCTTATTACCTCTTTATATATTTTTCTTTTCCCTCATCATAAGGACATCTTCCCAATACTGTCCCTATTGTATAGTGATAATAATACAGTATAAGTGCTCACATATTTGCATGCAATATGCGTTATCGCTTACATCCATCTAACACCATTGTTATCTAATAATAATTTAATTATCATTTGCTAAATAATGTTTTTTTGCTGCTAAATGAACCTGTATCTACTATTATAGCAGAACCAGATAGCTTGCATGCACCGCAATCTAGGCTACAATATCTGTAACATGATTTTTATAGCCCTGAATTAAGGGTAAATGATAAGGGGGAGCGCTATGATTGACAATACGCAACATAAAATAAAAGCATACTTAGCCGGGGTAAACTTGAATGATCCCAACTTTGACTACTACATGACCGAATTGGCCAACCTGGCCGAAGCCAACAATTATGAAGTCGTCGGCCAGTCCGTGCAAAGGGCCGAAGCGATCGTCAACAGCACCTACCTGGGCAGCGGGAAAGTCAACTTGATCAAGAACATGGCCCATGGCCTGGGAGCGGAAGTACTAGTAATCAACGATGAACTTTCGCCAATGCAGATCCGCAACCTGGAACAGATGACCAAGCTGCGCGTCGTCGACCGGACGGAATTGATCTTGGAAATCTTCTCCAGCCGAGCCCGGACCAAGCAGGCCAAGCTGCAGGTCCAGCTGGCGCGCCTGCAGTATGAGCTGCCCCGCCTGCACCCGTCTGAGAACAACTTGGACCAGCAGCGCGGCAGCGGCGGCTCAACTGGTGGCGGCTTCGCCAACCGCGGGGCCGGTGAATCCAAACTGGAACTGAACCGGCGGACCATCGGCAAGCAGATCTCCGCCATCAAGCACGAACTCAAAGACATTGCCGGACAAGAAGAGATCAAATCCGCCCGCCGCAATCAAAGCCGCCTGCCCAAAGTCGCCCTGGTCGGCTACACCAATGCTGGCAAGTCCACGACCATGAACGGCCTGCTCCAGGCCTTTGGCGTTGAGAACAGCGACAAGCAGGTTTTCGCCAAAGACATGCTCTTCGCGACCCTGGACACCTCCGTGCGCCGGATCGACTTGGACAAGGGCTTCTCCTTTATTCTGTCCGACACGGTCGGCTTCGTCTCCAAATTGCCCCACAACCTGGTCGACTCCTTCAAGGCCACCCTGCAGGAAGCCAAGGACGCTGACCTCTTGGTCAACGTGGTCGACGCGACTGATCCCAACATGAACCAGATGATCAAGACCACCATGAGCGTCTTGGAAGAAATCGGCGTGACCGGAATCCCAATCATCACCGCCTACAACAAGGCTGACCTGACTGAGCGCAGCTACCCGCAGATCGAAGGCAACGACCTCCTCTACAGCGCCCAAGACCCAGCCTCAATCCGGGCCCTGGCTGACTTGATCACCAAGCGGGTCTTCAGCAATTACAAGTCCTTCCAGCTTCTCTTGCCCCTGTCTGCCGGCAAGGAGCTGGGTTACCTGCATGAGCACGCCCACGTTGAGAACGAAGACTACCAAGATGACGGCATCCACCTCGTGGCCAACATCGCCCCCGAAGACCAGGCCCGCTTCTTGCAATACGTGCAACAATAGGGAAAATGAGTCTGGGAAATACGCTAAGGGCTAAAAAGGCTTCTAGAAGTGAAAATACTTCTGGAAGCCTTTTTATGTATCTCAAATCACAGCAGAGAGCTGCTGAAGCTCAAGAGTCCTCGACTGCCACTTTTTTCCCACATTCGCTTGCCCAAACACAAAAAACGCTCATCTAAATTAGATGAGCGTCCTAGAGCCTTGCCCAGACTCATTTATTTGCTTTGCTATCGATAATTACAGGACCCGTCTAGCCTTGCTTGGCCAGAAGTAGCTGGAAAGAGTCGTCTGCACGACGCCATCCTTGCTGCCCGTGGCGGCCACGTACTTGCCGCCGCCAACGTAAATCCCCACGCTGTATGGGTTGGTGGCTGAGCCCCAGAAGAGCAGGTCGCCCTTCTGCAAGTTCTTGGTTGAGTCAACGGCAATCCCCTGCTTGCTCTGGTCCTTGACTGACCGGCCGGTATTGACCCCGGCGGCCTTCTTGTAGACATAGGCAACCAGGCCCGTATTGTCAAATGACTTAGGCCCAGTTGACCCCTTGGAGTAAGCCTTGCCGACCTGCTGCTTGGCCAGGCTGACGACCGCGTTGGCCTTGGCCCGGGAACCCATCGGGGCACCCCAGGACGCCGCCAGCTTCACCGCGCTGACCGCCTTGGTCTTGACCGTCTGCTTGACTTTCTTGTTCTTGCTCTTAGCCTTGACCGGCTTGGTCTTCTTGGCCTTGACGGCTTGCTTGACGTACTTTGCCATGACCCACTGGTTCTTGCCAACCCGGTACCAGACATTGCCCATGCTGTCCTTGGCAGTCTGCAGAACCATCCAGGCCGTGCCCTTCTTGGCGTGCGTGGCCACGTGGCGGCCATTCTGATAGTTGGTCCAAACCGTGACATACTTCTTGGCCACGACCTTGATCCGCTTCGATGAGGCGTTGACCGTTTGTGAGACAGGCTTCATGCCGGTTGCCGAAATGCTTAAGAAAGTCAGAGCGGCGGCTGACACTTTAATCCACTTTGACTTGTTCATGTCCAACATTCCCCCTATATAACGACTTGACGATACCTATTCTTATAATAAAGCAAGTCTCGACCCTGACGCAACTAAAAAGAAAGCCCTGCCACAAGCAGGGCCCCTATTAAAGCAGGCGGCGGGCCGTAACTGGCCAGTAGTAGCTGCTCAAGGTCGCTAAGATGACCCCTTGGGTTTCATCAGCGGCGGAAACGTATTGGCCGTTGCCAACGTAAATCGCTACGTGGTACGGCGCGCTCTTGTCGCCCCAGAAGAGCAAGTCCCCTGGCTGCAAAGCAGCCGCGGAAACGGGAACTTCATAGCCTTCGTTGACTTGGGTGTAGGTAGTTCTGGAAACGGTCTTGCCAACGGCTGTCTTGTAGACCCATTGCACCAGGCCGGAGCAGTCAAAGCTGTAAGGGCCAACTCCGCCCCAGACATAGGCGTGGCCAACCTGCTGCTTGGCAAGGTTGACGACTGCCGCCTGCCGGAAATTGGACCCGGTTGGAGCCTGGCTGGAAGCCGCCTGGGTGATCTGCGTGCTTGACAGAGACGCCTTGGCTTGGGCCGTCTTGGACTTGGTCGTCGTGGACACCACTACCGTGTTCTTGCTTTGAATCCACTTCTTGCTGCCAACCTTGATCCAGACCGTGTGCTTGCTGTCAGTGGCTTCGGCCTGAACCTTCTTGACCGTGCCCTTCTTCAAGTACTTCTTGGTCTTCTTCCGGCGGCCGCGCTTGTAGTTGTTCCAAATGGCCGTCTTCTTGACTGTCTGGACTCTGGCTACCCGGCCCTTGACCTGCGCGTATGCTGCTGGCGCCTTTAATGCCGCGAAAGCAAAGAACGCCGCGAAAACCGTGACAAGCTTGACCCACTTGCTTGACTTGCCCATAAACTATCCTCCAAGACTACTACACTATTTTGATGCTGTTAATACTTATAATAAACGCTCAAGCCGCTTCCTAGCAAGCCTTCTTTGCATTACAAGTTTGTTACAAGCGCAAAAAAATGGCCTCATCCAAGATGAGACCATGACCAATATGCTTAGCTTAGATCAGCCGGCGTGCGCTTGACGGATAAAAGACGCTTGATGGCCGGGTGCTGACCGTTGACTTGATGACGCCAACCGTTGGGCTGGACGCGTGGACGAACTTGTTGCCGCCAACGTAGATGCCCACGTGGCTTGGCGCGCGCTTGGAGCCAAAGAAGAGCAGGTCGCCCTTTTGCAGCTTCTTGGTAGAAACCGCCTTGCCGTAGTAGAGCTGCGACACTGAGTAGTGCGGCAGGTTGACGCCCAAGGCGTGCTTGTAGACGTACATGGTCAAGCCGGAGCAGTCAAAGGAATAAGGACCAGTCGCCCCCCACACATAGCTCTTGCCAAGTTCGCCGGTTGCCAAGGCTGCCACCTTCTTTTGCTTGGAAGCCTTGGCGGCAGCCGCCTTGATCTTGTTGTACTTGGTAGTCGTAATCGCATTTACGCCGTTGATCCACTTCTTTGAGCTGATCCGGTACCAGGTCTTGCCGTTTGCCTTGACCTGGCCAGTCGCCGTAAACTTGCGGCCGGACTTGTAACGGGTCACGACCCTCTTGCCCTTGCCGTAGGTGGACCAGATGTTCAGCTTGTTGCCGCGGTTGTAGGCCACAAAGGTCTTCTTGATCTTCTTGACCGGGTCGACTTGGACGGTCTGGGCATCGTTGGTCTCCGCCTTGACCATGCCTGGCTTGACCGCGAAAAAGCAGGCCAGGGCTAATAAACTCAAAAGATAAGTGAAATTGCGCTGTTTGCTATGCATATTGAAATTCTTGCTCCGTCTATTTGATATTACTGGCTAACATTCTACGGAACTTATATTACATTTCTGTAACAGGCATGATACAAGTCATTAAAACTTAGGCTTTTTCACAAGCAAAAAGCGCCAGCCTTTCGCTGACGCTTATCGTTCGATGGTATCTTAATTGGCTTTGAATTAGATGATCCGCTTAGCGGTTGATGGCCAGAAGTAGTAGCTCAGGCTTTGCTTGATGACGCCTTGGCTTGGCGTAGCGGCGTGAACGTACTTGCCGCCACCAACGTAGATCCCAACGTGGTAAGGCGCGCTTGACGGACCCCAGAAGAGCAGGTCGCCCTTCTTCAAGGTGGCGCTTGAAACGGCTACCCGCTTGCCTTGGTAGACTTGGGTGTAGGTCGTCCGGCTGATGTTCTTGCCGATGGCGTGCTTGTAAACGTATGAAGTCAGGCCAGAGCAGTCAAAGCTGTAAGGGCCAGTAGCTCCCCAAACGTAAGGCTTGCCCAGTTCGCTTTCAGCTAAAGCAACGACCTTAGCGGCCTTGCGGCTCTTGCTCTTGGACAGCTTCTTTTCTTTAGCGGCCTTCTTGGCAGCTTTCTTGGCAGCCTTTTCGGCTTCCTTGGCCTTCTTGGCCCATTGGTCAGTGGTCAAAGTATACCGTTTCAAAATCCACTCATGGTCGCCCAGCCGGTACCAGACCTGCTTCTTGTAAGTTACTTGGCCGGTAACGTTCAAAGTCGTGCCGTGCTTGTAAGAGTTGGCGGTGGCGTTGCCGCGGACGGTCCCCTTCTTGTAGTTCTTCCAGCTCTTGATGCTGTAGCCGGCAACGTAGTTGACGACAACTTGCTTGTTGACGTCCTTGACGCGGGCAGCAGCAACGGTGTTGACTTGGCTTTGAGTGACAACGGCCGCGCCGGTGAAGAACAGGGCGCAAGCCGCGGTTAATTTGATTAAAGTACGCTTTAAATTCACTATAAGATACCTTCTTGTCATTTCAATGACAATCTTTCATTTTTTGTTTTCTTTTTTACACAATGACTATCATAATTAACTAATGTTACAGAAATGTTACAAGGCCAATACTATCTTGTTAAAATCCCTCCTATTTAAATAAGCCACCGGAAGATCGCTTCCGGTGGCTTGCTTAATTCACGATTTAGATGATCCGCTTGGCAGTTGATGGCCAGAAGTAGCGGCTCAGGCTCTGCTTGCGCACGCCCTGGCTGGGGGTCGCGGCGTGGACGTACTTGCCGCCCCCAACGTAGATGCCCACGTGGTAAGGTGAGCGCTTGGAGCCCCAGAAGAGCAGGTCGCCCTTTTGCAGCTTCCTGGTGGAAACCTTGACCGTCTTCCCCTTCTTGACCTGGGTGTAGGTGGTCCGAGTAATGTTCTTCTTGATGGCCTTGCTGTAGACAAAGGAGGTCAAGCCGGAGCAGTCAAAGCTGTAAGGGCCAGTCGCGCCCCAGACGTAGCGCTTGCCAACCTGCTTCTTGGCTAAGGAAACGACCTTGTTGCGCTCGGTCTTCTTAGAGGCAGCCTGGACTGGCTGGCCGGCACTTGGCACCTGGCTGGCCGCGAAGCTCACGCCAGCGGTTAAGGCCAGGGCCAAGGTCAATTTTGCAAATACTTTCTTCAGCTTCAACATTTCTCGATTACACTCCCGAATTTGATTTTTTAAGTTAGATAATTAGTTTGATTCATTTTTTCCTTAAGTACGCTATCTATCTTAACCAATCTTTGTTACAAGCCATTTACAGACTGTTTGCAATTCTTTGAATTAGCATTTACAGAACTTTTGCACGAAAGCTAGCAAACAAAAAGGAAGACTCCCCGCTATTCTCAAGCGGAGAGCCTTCCAGCCTATTTGTTAAATTGTTATCGTATGCTTTTGTAACTCAGTCTTAGGCGCCAACCTTTTCGGTAGCGCCGCTGGAGACTTCGACCTTGATCTTTGGCGCTGGGGCCTTGTATTCAACCTTGTTGCGCTGGTCAACCGTGCCTTCAGCTTCCATATTGTGGAAATTGTTGTAAGACAGGGTGATCATGTCTTCCAGGGCTGGTTCGGTAAAGGAGCCCATGTGCGGCGTCAGCAGGACGCGCGGGTACAGGTCCATCAATTCTTGCACGTCATGGTCAGGAACCTGCGCTTGGTTGGCAAATTGGTGACCCATGATCTTCTTTTCGCTGGTAACGACATCGGCGCCGTAGCCGCCCAGGTGGCCAGACTTGATGCCAGCGGCAACGGCCGCCTCGTTGGCCAGCTCGCCTCGGGCCGTGTTGATCAAAACCGCGCCCGGCTTCATGCTCTTGATGAAGTCTTCGTTGATCAAGCCATCATTCTTGCCTGGGAAGTAAGGCACGTGCACGGAAACGATGTCGCAAGTGGCGAGCAATTCCTCCTCGGAAACGAATTCGCAGTATTGCTTGGCGAAGTCGGATGGATAGGGATCATAGGCATAGACCTGGCTGCCCAGCCCCTTCCACATCTTGCCTTCAACGGCACCGATCTTGCCGGCCCCGTAGATGCCGACCTTCAAGCGGTTGAATTCAGTGGCAAAGTAGTCCGGGTGCATCCCAAAGTCCTGTTCATGCACATGGTAGACTGCTTCCCCAACGTGGCGCGACAGGGTGACGCCCAAAGTGAAGGCCAAGTTGGCAACCGCGTATGGCGAGTAGTTAGGAACGCGGGCAACCGAAATCCCTAATTCCTTGGCTGCCTTCAAGTCGTAATGGTCAACGCCAACCGACCTGGTGAAGACCCAGTTGATCCCATAGGACTTAAACTTCTTCAGGTTGGTCCGGTCACAAAGACAATTCCCGCGAACCAAGACCGCGTCACAGTCAGCGGCTTCTGCAGCATTGTCCCTGTTCAAGTATTCGCCAATGAGCTTCAAGTCATAGCCGTACTTGTTCAACTTCTTAAAGTAACTTCTTTCCAAAGGGCGGACGCCGTAACATGCAATTCTCATGGTGAATACCTTCTTTACAAATTAGACTATATTTAACCTTCATTAACAATGACCATATTCTATTTAATCCTTTTCTAAGGTTCAACCCCTTTGGCTTACATTCTTAGAAAATAATTTTGTTCTCGATTACTTTTGCAAGAAGTGCCCCCTTCTGCTTTCACAAACGAAAGTCAGTCCGCTTTTTCCCGCAATTGCGGGCTTTGGCCGCTTTTTCAGGGCAAGCAAAAAGCGCCTCGCGGACAGGTGTCCGCGGGACGCTCTTATCATCAGCATCATTTTGAAGCAAAGGCAATTAGATGATCCGCTTGGCGGTTGATGGCCAGAAGTAGCCGCTCAGAGTCTGCTTGCGCACGCCTTGGCTTGGGGTGGCAGCGTGCACGTATTGGCCGCCCCCAACGTAGATCCCAACGTGGTAAGGTGAGTTCTTGGAACCCCAGAAGAGGAGGTCGCCCTTCTGCAGGGTGGCAGTTGAAACGCGTACCGTCTTGCCCCGCTTTACTTGGGTGAAGGTGGTCCGGCTAATGTTCTTGCCGATGGCGCGGCTGTAGACGAATGAAGTCAGGCCGGAGCAGTCAAAGGCGTTTGGGCCAGTAGCGCCGTAAACGTAGCGCTTGCCGACTTCCTTCTTGGCCAAGGCAACGACCTTGTTGCGCTTGCTTGCCTTGGAAGCGGCTTGCACTTGTGGGGCGTTGTTGGCAGAAACGGTTAAAACAGTTACGAGGCCGGCGAAGGCAAAGGCCACGGCGGCAAAAGCTTTAACGAGTGAATTCTTGAACTTCAAAATGATAACTTCCTTTACTTGTATGCTTGAATTAATTGCTTAATTGAACTTGATGCCCTATATCATACAGAGGAAATGTTTCATTTCTGTGTCAAAATAATCACACGTTCTTTAAGAAATGTTACTTTTGCTCCTTTAATTGCAATACAAGCCGGTCAAGGGCCTGCTTTGTCTGTGTTAAATCTTCATTGACCAGGATATGGGCGTAAGGGGCCAGATCGCTTGGGAGAGCATTCAATTCATGCCCCGTCAGGCGCTGCTTGATCTTGGCCGGGTCATCCCCTCTAAGCCGCATCCGTTCAGCCAGTTCCGCGACCGGGCTGGTCACGTACAGGAAATAGACCTGCTGGCCCAGAGCCTTGATGTAGGAGCGGGCGCCTTCGATGTCAACGATCAGGCTGACCAGGTCGCCCTTGGCCCAGGCCTTCCGCAGCCCCTCCTGGCTGGACCCGTAATGGTAGTCGCCGTATTTGACCGACTCAAAGAGGTGGAGGCGGCTGAAGGAGGCCTCGTCTTCAAAGTAGTAGGCAACCCCGTTGACTTCGCCGGCGCGCTTGGGCCGGGTCGTGTGGGTGATCACCCGCTGGATGTGGTATTGCTGGCTGAGATAGTCGGAAATGGTAGTCTTGCCAGCCCCGCTTGGACCAGCGATCAGAATTATTTTTTGCAAAAGAGGATGCTCCTAACTTGAATTTTTTGAACATATAATATAGTATAACTTCGTTGTAATTTTAACCAGTTAAATAAAAAGGTGAGGCCAAGACATGAAAAAAGCAGATGTTGAATTGGGTGCGGTTGTGACCGCCAAGTCAGAAGAAGAATTGAAGAAGCCATTCCAGGGCACGGTGGAAAAGATTTACGAAAATTCAGCCTTGCTCGCCATCACCTCTTTTGACGATGTCGACGCGACTGCCGTCAGCGACTTGAACTACAAGCTGGTCGTCAACTTCAAGAACATGAAGCCGGCCAAGTCAGCCAAGAAGGCCAAGGCCCTGTCCACCAACAACGTGACCGTAGAAAAGATTGCCCCAACCATGAAGGCGGCAGACAAGGATGAGAAAGAAGCCAAGGCCAAGACGGCCAAAGGCAAGAAGACCGGCAAATAAGCCAGTTATGGGTCAGCTCTAAGGAGCTGACCCTTTTTTCTTGCCTGCCGCAACTTGTGTTAAGATGATTAAGCAATAGAAAGCGAGGAAAATCAATGAACGAAAAAGCGCGCAAGCTCCTCTGCGGCTTCGTCCTCATCCAGCCCTTCCTGGATTTCGACTTCTTCTACGAGGGGCGCCTGGCTACGGCTTTGCCCTTTACCATCCCGACCATCCTGCGGATCATTGGGGTCCTGGCCTTGCTGGGCCTTTACCTGGCTAATGCGGACCACCGAAGCCGCTTGAAGCGCCAGTACTGGCTCTGGGCCTACCTGGCCGTCTTGACTGTCTACTGCCTGTTGCACCTGTGGCACGCCAAGACTTTTAAGAGCATCAACCCGTCAGGCTATGGCTACTCCCTGTTCGGGGAAATTTTCTACCTTTTCAGAATGGCCATGCCCCTGATCCTGATCTACCTGACCCAGGGGCTGGAAATCTCCAAAGAGCTGTTCCTCAAGGTCTGCTACTGGGTCAGCCTGACCTTCTCGGGCATCATCGTCTTGTCCAACCTCTTCGTGGTGTCCTTGAAGTCATATGAGCACGGGGTGATCTCCGGCAACATCTTCACCTGGTTCATGGGACCCTTGTACGGCTACTCCCATTCAGCCTCCAAGGGCTTCTTCTACTTCACCAACACTTTGAGCGCCATCTTGCTGATGCTGGCGCCGCTGGTCTTCTACCTGCTTTTGGCCCGCTTCAAGTGGCAGAACTGCCTTTTGGCCGTGGTTCACTTCCTGGCCATGCTGGAAGTGGGGACCAAGGTGGCCTTGTATGGGCTCTTGGCCAGCATGGTCTTGAGCCTGCTGGGTTGGCTGTTTCATATTTTTTTGACCAAGAACGAAAGCTTCTCTTGGAAGCCGGTGGCCGTGATGGCGGTCTTGTTCGCGGCTTTTGCCGTGACCTACAAGGTCACCCCGGCCGTGCAGCGGTATGAATACGAGATCTACTGGGCCAAGAGCCACGATGCCGACATCTCCAAGGAGAACGCGGAACTGGCCGCGGGCCTGGCCAAGTACCGGAATGATCCGGCCAAGCTGGCGGAATTTGAGAAGGACTTTTTGGCAAAGAACTACCAGAAATACGCCTTGAACAAGCGCTTCATCACCAAGTCCTACCCTTACAAGTACGACCCGCAGTTCTGGATCGACATGCTTAAGAAGCCCGCCACTTACCGCCTGGCCAACCGGAACGTGGAGACGGCCATGCTGGACCGGGTCGTGGCCACCAACGCCAGTCCTTGGGACAAGTGGCTGGGGATCGGCTATACCCGGGAAACCAATATTTTTAACCTGGAACGGGACTTCAAGGCCCAAGCGTACTCGCTGGGGGTGGCCGGCACGGTCCTCTACCTGGGCTTTTACCTGGGAATCCTCCTCTACGGGGCCTGGGAGTGGCTGCGCTTCAAGGGCGTCCGGAACTACCTGGTTACCACAAGTTTGCTGGCCAGCGGCATGATCCTAGGCGCCGGCTACATGTCCGGCAACGTCCTGGACTTCCTGACCTCCAGCCTTCTGCTGGCCTTCCTCGACGGCTGCCTCCTGTGCTTCATCCGCCGCAGCCGCGGGTGATGCGCGGTGTAGGGGCGCGCGGATTTTTGTAAAGATAGGTATCAGCAGCAGGGCCTCCGGGCCCTGCTGCTTTTTGCTTGCGCGAATGCGGACTTGGACGTGGCTACGTTGCGCGAATGCGGACTTGGCTGCGGTAAAAACGGGGATGGATTTGCGATTGGCTGCGGTAAAAACGGGGATGGATTTCCAGGATTTGCGCTTGGCTGCGGTAAAAACGGGGATGGATTTCCGGGATTTGCGATTGGCTACGGTAAAAAAGGGGATGGATTTCCGGGATTTGCGATTGGCTGCGGTAAAAACGGGGATGGATTTGTGGGATTTGCGATTGGCTACGGTAAAAACGGGGATGGATTTGTGGGATTTGCGCTTGGCTACGGTAAAAACGGGGATGGATTTGTGGGATTTGGACATGGCTGAGGTAAAAACGGGGATGGATTTGGACGATTTGCGATTGGCTGAGGTAAAAACGGGGATAATTATTTATTCGAACCACATTTTTTACTGAACCAAGCCGTTTTTTCGAAATTGGAGCCCCGTTTCTTACTGAACCAAGCCGTTTTTTCGAAATTTAAGCCCCGTTTTTTACTGAACCAAGCCGTTTTTTCGAAATTGGAGCCCCGCTTTTTACTGAACCAAGCCGATTTCTCGAAATTTAAGCCCCGCTTTTTACTGAACCAAACCGATTTTTCGAAATTTAAGCCCCGCTTCTTACTGAACCAAGCCGATTTCTCGAAATTGGAGCCCCGCTTCTTCCTGAACCAAGCCGATTCTCTGGAGGAGCGCGGCAGTTGGGGACTTTGCGGGGATTTTTTACTGATTTTTCCCCAGAAAGTACCCAACTACGGGCTTTTTCAAAAATTAGTTCCCCAGAAAGTACCCAACCGAAGCTTTTTGCCAAAAAATCACCACACAAAAAACGCTAAGCAAACAACTTTGCTTAGCGTTTAAGATTATTTCTTAATAAAAGACGTGTCGGGCACGCGGATCAAGAAGAAGCGGGTCGCCACCTTGCCAGCGTGCATCCCCAGCCCATTCTGGGCCGTATTCTTGTAGCGGGCAGTGTAGACAGCCACGTAAGCCTTCTGGTAGCGGTCGTCCATCTGCTTCAGCTTGGCCAGCTTAAACGGAATCGTGCTGGCGGTCACGTTGATCGGGTTGTCCTCATAAGAGACGGTCGCCATCCGGCTAGGCACGGTATACTTGTGCCCCGCGGTGTAAAAAATGTAGTTCTGGCTGGCGTTCTTGGTCTTTGAAGAATCGACCTTGACGTAGTAGTTCTTTGAGGCGCCTGGCTGCAGGATCAGGGACTGGTACTTGACCTTGGCGCTGATCCGGGTCTGGTCGTTTAAGTTCGGGTTGTCAAAAACCGACTGCCCCGCCAGCCAGCCCAAGGCCAGGCAAAAGATGGCAATCTCCGCAATGCTGATGGCGAGGTTGCCCCATTCAAAGCTATGGTGGCGTTCAATAATCATTCGCAGCCGCCGCTTGCGGATATTCTGCACAATGAAGGTCAGGTAGACGATCAAAGCCACCCAAAGGGCCACGCCCAAGACATTCCAGCTCCACATAATTGCTTACCTCCTATGTTAATTATAAGGGAAGGCGGCGGTAAAGCCCAATTTATTTTTTGCTGGACTTGGCTTTAGTCTCCTTCTTGGCAGCTTTTTCAGCCTTGGCAGCTTCGCGGGCCGCCTTTTCATTTTCGCGGATCTGCTTGATCTTCTCGCTCATGGCATCAGTCAGCAGGTCCGTGGCCTTGTCCTCGTCAGCCACCAGCTCATCCCCCGTCAGCAAGAGGTCGATCCGGAACTTAGAGGCGTTGACGTACTCGCTGGCCGTCTCAAAGTAGACCTTGACCGGCACTTCTTCCTCATTTTCAAAAAAGTTGATCAGCTTCTTGTAGTTGGCCAGGGGCAGGTTGATGATATTGGTCTCCAAGGCAAAAGTAATCGGGTTCTTCCCTTCCAAAACCAGCTGGACCTGCATCAAAGATCCCTTCTTCAAGGCCAGGGCGACTTCGTGGACCATTTTTTCCGCGTGAACGCGCAGCTTGCTCTTGCTTCTGGACACGTCAGCGTACTTGATGGTCTCCATGTCGGACAAGTATTCTTGCTCTTCAATTGCTTTAGTAATCTCGTTTAAGTTGATTTTCATGGTCATCATGTCCTAACTTGCTTATCAAATTCTCTACCTACCTTAGCGAAAAAAGTTCAATTGTGCAAGGACATCAGCTGGAGGAGGGGATTTTTTCATGAAAAAAGAACCGGCCATGCGACCGGCTCTTATTAGGATTAATAGGAAATATAGGTATGACGCCAGACATCGCCTGACTATCATCGCCGCGGACAGAAAACATGGGGAAAAGATCTGCCCGCGGGGAAATAGAGCCACTTGTCATAAGCAGGCCTCTATCACGCTGTCATTCTAACATATCTCCTTAGCACTGTCTTTCATAACGTAGAGTATTTAATTATTTAAGGGCTGGTTCTTGAAAAGTTAAATAATTAATCCAAAAATTTTACAAAGCAGCGGCAAGCGAGTACAATAGATCATCGACGAGTCGAGGAAAACGCAAAGGTGCGTATTTTTGAGATAGAGGGCATCAGGCCTTTGGCCAGACGCGGGAAGCGTCGATGCTGACACACCCTTGATGTGAACGAGAAGGAGTCACATTTGCCTTCGGGCAAGTGCCTTGAGTAAAAGAGCCGCTGGAAGCAAGTACGCTTCTGGCGGCTTTTTTGTTGGCTTTGGGTGAAAAATGGAGCAAGGATAACCTTGCTCCATTTTGTTATTTGCTGTCATTTCACGCTATAACTGCTTTCCTCTTGCCCAATCGAGTCAGAAACGGTGATTTTCCAGCCCATCCCGTTCCGGCGGACCGTGACTTCCTCGTAATAAGGGAGGTTAGCGTCGCCCTTGTCTATCTTCTTGCCAGCTTTTGCAAAGAGGGCCTGGTTCTCTTTAACCGTCCGCTTGGTTGAGAAGCTGCTGACGTAGGTGGTCCCCATGCCAAAATGGCTGTCAGCCTTGACCTGGTTCAGATAGTAGATGTCGCTGTAGCCATGCTGGGGCAGGGTCTTGTTCAAAACTTCAGTTACCACGCCTTCCTGGGTCGACTTGTAGATCTCGTTAGCCGTAAACAATACGGAAAAGAGGACAAAGAGCCAGATTGGCGAGGTCAGAAGCAACGTGATGATCTTGTGCTCATGGTAGAGCTGCTTGATTGCCTTCATTTTTTCTTCCTCCAATATAAAGCATTAATGTTACCGCATTCATTCTTAACTTTACAGCCATTTTGTAAATGCGACACTTTGTATGATATTCTTAAGCCTTTTTATATTACTTTTATGCATTTGATTATAGTTGCCGCGTTATAGCTTGAAGGATTTCATTCCAACAAAAAAAGCACGTGAACATCTCACGTGCTAATCAATTATTCGTTCGACCCTTCCAGTGGCCCTTCTTGGACAATCGCGTCTTCCTTGGTCGACTCAGTCGTGCCATGCGCGTGCTTTACTGGCGCGTAAAGGCTGAAGCACTTCATCGGCTCGTCGCCAGCGTTGGTCACGTTGTGCCAAGTGTTGTCCGGGATAAAGACAGCTTCCCCAGCGTGAACGATCTTGTCCACGGTCAGCTTGTCCTTCTCCTTGCCCAGCTGCACGCGGCCGGTCCCGCTCACCAGGTAGATGAACTGGTCATTGTCGTGGTGAATCTCCAAGCCAATGTCGCCGCCGCCAGCCGGGATGCACATCAGGGTTACCTGGAAGTGGTCCCCGGTCCACAAAGTTTCACGATACTTTTCATTTTCTAAGGCAGCCTGCCGTAAATCCAAAGCACATGGAGCAGGTCCATAGTCCTTCAATTCTAACATGACAAAACACCTCTTTATAAAAAATGTAAGCGTTTTACTTGCTGACACCTTAAGTCTAACACTTTTTTGCCAGCATACAAGCCTGAATGCTCGCGGACCTATTCTTTCTTTTCCCGGGCATGAATCCGCCGCAAGTGCTTGACCATCGCTTCCTGGAACATGGTCGACAGCAAGACCCCTAAGGCAATGGAGGCCGTTACGATCGCCACCCGCTGGACTTCCTGCTGGGCTTGCGGCAGATTGCCGTCCAGCAGGCTCCTGACCGCCATATAGGCCGGCGCCCCTGGCACCAAGGGAACCAGGCCCGGCACGCTGAACAAGAGGGCGGGACACTTTTGCCAGTGGGCCAAAAGGACGGACAACAGGCCCACGGTAAAGGCCCCCAGCATATTCGACAGCATCCGGCCCAAATCGGCCCGGTCAGCAAACCAGTAGACCATCCACCCGGCCATGCCACAGATCCCGCTCCAATTGATCACCCGGTGGGGAATATTGATGGTCAAGGCAAAACCGATCGTCGCGATCAGCGAGAAGGCCAGATTGATGACCAGGTCAAACAAGGTAAAGTTGACGTGCATTCCAAACATAATCAGGCTCCTAAAAACTTGATGACAATCCCGACCCCGCCGCCTAAGGCGATGGCCGTCAGCGCGGCTTCGCACATGCGCACGATCCCTGAGACCAGGTCCCCCTGAAACAGGTCGCGCAAGGCCGTGGTCAGGGCCATGCCCGGCACCAAAGTCATCAGGGCCCCAACCAGGATATTGTTGATGTTGCACGGCGGGTACAGGTGGTTGATCCCAATCGCGATCATCCCCATGACCATGGCCGACACCATCTCTGACAAAAAGCGGACATTGGTATGCTGGGAGAACCGGTAGTTCACCAAGTAGCCGCATCCCCCGACCAGACAGGAGGCCAGCATATCGGCCCAGGCATACTTGCCCAAGAAGATGACCATCAAGGTCCCGCTCAGCAGGGCCGCCCCCAGTACCTGCAGCCACAAGGGAAAGGTCGGCACCTGCTTTTCCACCTGGCCCAACTTTTCCTCCAGCAGCTTCAGGCTGATCCGCTTGTCCGCGAACTCCCTTGACAGCTCATTGACCCGGTCGACCAGCTCCAGGTTGATGGCCCGCTTTTTCACGGATTCCAGCTCCGTAACCGTGCTGGCCACCCCATTGTCCAGGCTGACGAAAATCCCGGTCGGCGAGGCAAACACGTTGACCTCCCTGATTTCGGCGTTGACCGCGATCCGGCGCATGGTGTCCTCGACTCGGTACATTTCACTCCCGCCCGCCAGCATCAAGCGGCCGGCCTTCAAACAAATGTGCACCACCCGTTGGGTGTATTCGGCTTGGGTTTCGTTCATTGGCTTTACCTGCTAAAAAAATCCCCGCTTATTCCTGGGCCATGGCCTCGATGTCCACGACCTTGTCGATCCAGTCGCCCCTGAAGAAGTCGCGCTCGTGGCTGACCACGATGACCCCGCCAGGGAAGTCGATAATCGCCTTTCTCAAGCTGTCCTTGGTCTCATTGTCCAAGTGGTTGGTTGGCTCGTCCAAAAAGAGCAGGTTGGCCGGCTCAAACTGCATCTTGGCCAGCTTGACCTTTTCCTGCTCGCCCCCGGACAATTCCTTTAAGGGACTCATGACCAGCTGGGCCGTCAAGCCCATCCGGGCCAAGGCCTGGCGCAATTCTTTCGGCTTTTTCCGCTCAAATTCATTGGACAGATACTGCAACGGGGTCATGTTCTGGTTGGGCCAGGTCAAATCCTGCTTGAAGTAGGCCAATTTGACCGTGGAAGAGATCTCAAAGCCGCCATAGATCGGCTTGATCTGCCCCAACAGGGTCTTGAGCAAGGTAGTCTTGCCGATCCCGTTGAAGCCAGTGATAGCCACTTTTTCTCCATTGCCCACGGAGAAGTTGAAGGCTTCCTTGACCAGGGCCTGGTCGTAGCCGATTACCAAATCCTGGGTCTGCAAAAGCAGGTTGGAAGCCGTCTCCACGTAAGGAAACTGGAACTTGGCCTTCTTGCCCGTCTGCGGCGAGGTCAGCTTGTCCATCCGATCCAGGAGCTTTTGGCGGGACTTGGCGCTTTTCGCCCGGGTACCGGCCTTATTTTTTCTAATATAGGCTTCAGTCTTGGCAATCTGCCGCTGCTGGTTGGCATAGGCCTTCATGTAAGTCTGCCGGTTGGCCTCTTTCTGCCGCATGGCCTGCTTCAAGGTCCCAGTGTAGCGGGTGATGGTCCCGAAGTCGATATCGATGATGCAGTTGGTGATCCGGCCTAAAAAGTCGTAGTCGTGGCTGACGACGATAAAGGCTCCTGGGAAGTCATTCAGATAGTTGACCAGCCAGTCGATGTGGCTGACGTCCAAATAGTTGGTCGGTTCATCCAAGACCAGGACCTGAGGGCTTTGCAAAAGCAATTTGGCCAAAATGATCTTGGAGCGCTGACCGCCTGAGAGCTTGGAGACGTCCCGGTCATAGCCCAATTCCGCCAGCCCCAGCCCGCTGGCCACGCGCTCAATTTCCGTGTCCAGGTCGTAGAAGTTGTTTTCTTCCAGGTAGGTCTGGATCTTCCCGGCCTTGTCCAGCAGCTGGTCATCGCCGTTTGCGGCATAGTCCACGTACAGCTGGTTCAGCCGCTTCTCCTCGGCATACAGGTGGTCAAAGGCAGTGCGCAGGAACTCGCGGATCGACAGGCCAGGCGTCAGCTTGGCGTACTGATCCAGGTAGCCGACCGTGACCTTGTTCTGCCACTTGACCTGGCCGTCGTCTGGGAGGATCTCTCCCGTCAGGATCTTGATCAAGGTGGACTTGCCAACCCCATTTTGTCCCGTGACCCCCATGTGGTCCTCTTTGTTCAGGACAAAGCTGGCGCCCTCATACAAGGTCTTTTCCGCGAAGCCTTGGCTCAAATTATCGACTGTCAGTAAACTCAAAGTTCTGTTTCCTCTCTATAAGTGGAAGTTTTCCGCGTTGTCGCGCTCTTTTTCGTATTTTTTCAAAATTTTCAAAATTTTCGGCCAGAGGTAGCGGGGAGCCACCAAGTTGAGGTGGTCGCTGGCAACCTTGAAGTAGCTCTGCCGCATCCCCGTCAGCTTGGCCAGGAACTCGTCATCCATGTGGTACTTGTCCGCGATGCGCTGTACTTCCGCGATAGCGTACTCCGTGTAGCTGGAGCTGGCCCCCACCAGGATGAAGCCGATCACGCCCCAGATGACTGACTGGGCGGTGGTCATGGCGAAGGAATGCAGGCAGATGTAAACCATGGCAATGAAGGTCAGGGCACCCGCGATGGCCCCGTAGATGTATGGATAGTAACGTTTCATTGAAAAATTCCCCTCTCAAATTCTAAGAACTATCTTAACGTATTTTGGCCCTGGTTTAGTAGCAAAATTATTGCTGAAAGGGAAAAAATAAGGCCTGGCACTGGAAATTCTCCAGGCTGGGCCTTCTATCTCTCTTGAAAAAGCTGGCGCACCTTCCGGCTGTTTCTGGTCGAGAAATAGCGGATGTCGCCGGTGATGAAGGTCAGCTTTTTCTCCTTCAAATCGACTTCTTTGACGTTGGCGGGGTTGATGACGCAGGATTCGCTGACCTGCACCAGGGCCGGGTACTTCTGCGGCAGTTCCTTCAGCTTGCCGATGAATTCCGCCCAGCCGGTCGTCTTGACCAGGCGCAGCTTGTGGGGAACCGGCGTCGTCTCCACGTAAACCACATCCCCCATGCTCATGTTTCTGACGTCATGGCCGAATCGGTAGCTAAAGGTGTTTTTCTGGATATAGCGGTACTTGGCGATCGCGTCCACCGCCTGCTCCAGAGAGTAGGTCACGTTCCGGCGCAAGTCGTTCGCGTTGCCGTTTTTGACGATAAAATTGCTGGCCCCCAGCCGCCTTTGAAAGGTCAAAAAAGCCATGTCCTGGTGGCTGGTCACGAAAATCAGCTGGGCCTTGGGGTCCTGCTTCTTGATGATCTCGCCCAAGTCCAGGCCGTTTTGCTCGTCCAGCCTCTTCCCAATTTCAATATCCAAAAAGTAGATGCCGGACGTGAGCGGCTTTTGGGTCAAAAAATCCAGGGCCTCATCGTAGCTGCCTGCCGCCTTGACGACGGCAAAGTCCAGCTCTTCTTCATCACTTAAAATAATCTGCGCCCGCTTGATGCAGTCCTTGATCAGGGCAATCTGGTCAGGCTCATCATCGCAGATAAAAACCGGATACTTTATTTTTGTCCCTCCTTCAGAACCATCAGACTAAATGTAAAATCGTTGCCTGTCGTATCTATATCCACAATCATTTGCCCGGCATACTTGTTCACGATCTCCAAGGCGTTGCTTAAGCCCAGGCCGGCATGCCGGTCCTTGCTCGTGTAGCCTGGCTCAAAAATCCGCGGTGACGGGATATTGTCCGTCTTGTTCTTGATGACGAACTCGAAATCGCCGTTTTCCTGGTAGAACATGGCTTCAATCCGCGCGTCCTTTAAGCCGCTGCTGGCCTCGATGGCATTGTCAAAAGAAATCCCGATGACCCGGACCAGGTCCATTTTTTCCATTTCAGAAACCAAAGGCAGATGGTCGATGTCCTTCTGGCAGCTGAAGCGGTAGGGAATCCCCTGATCGTAGATTTTCGACAATTTGGTAATTACGATGCTTTTAAGCAAATCATCATGGATATGATTGACGTCTTGAAACTTGGCCAGGGCATGCTCGTCAAAATTTTCCCTTGAATACTCGTTTAGCTTCTCCAAAAGCTGCTGGGAGTCGTTTTGGGCCGCTGCCAGCTTGAGGCTGCTCAAAATATTGCGGTAGTCATGCTTGAAGCGGCGCAGCCGGTCCTCATCCTGCTCCAAAGAAGCCGCATAGCTCTTCAGCTGCTGGTTGGACTCATAGAGCTGGCGGTTCTGCGCTTGCAGGTGCCGCTCCTCGGCTTCGTTTAAAAGGGCGGTCTGATTTTTGATGCTGAGACTAAAGCTGAGCACGGCATAGATGCCTTGAACGGCCAAGATACCCAGGAGGATCGCCAGGCCAACCGACATCTTCTTCACCTGCATCCCGACGACGTATGCAAAAATTGTCGAGACATACAAGTAGGACAGCAGAAACAAGCAGTTTGTCTGATAGCGGACGTCGCTGATATATTTGCGGATTTTTGGCAAAAGCGGCCAAGCGAGCAAAAAGCCAGTCAGCAGGAGGCCAAGATCAATCCACAAGCTGGCCGTAAGAGTTTCCGCGAAAGACCAGCAGCTAATGATGTTTACTATAATGTCTTCTAGCAAACCAAGGATACCGACAATCAAGGCCGCGCTTACTGCCTGCTTGACCTTTTTGCCTTTGATCTGGGTTAAAACCAAGAGGGTCAGCTCAAAAATTTCGAAAGGAAGGTCAATGAAATAGGACGGAACCGATTCAACTGTGATCCCGTCGATCACGCCAATGAGCCAGATACCAAAAAGCATGGCCCAAGCCCGGCGGCTAGCCGGCCGCTGGTCGAGCAGCCGCAAAAAGCAGGCAATATCAATCATAGGCGCCAGCATCATGGTGCCGGCATCAAGCAGATACAATAAAGTCATCTATCCATCCTATCTTCGCTTCGTCCCTTTTTCAGTCCTCATGATACAACAAAAAGCGCAACTGAGTTGCGCCTCTTTTCTAATCCGCAAACAAGAATTTTTCATTCCCAATGACTGGCAGCCACTTGCCCCAATTGTGGTCTCTGGCCCCCAGCAAGATAGCCAAAACTCCAACCGCACCGGTGGCCAGGTCCAGGGAATTTTTCAAGCCATAGACCCCAGGAAGCAAAATCCTGTCTTCATCAAAGACCAGGTAGTTGGCCAAGTACTGCAGTTTTTCGTCCAAAAAGCCCTCATAGCCCAGACTTTCTGCCGCGATGTCCCCCAGCATAAGACCCGCGAAGCCGTCAAACAAGCCATTCATGTAGGCTAATTTAACCCGGTTAGTCGCGATCAAGTCCTTGATCATCCTGCTGCCGCCTTTGACCTTGACCCCGTCTTTCGCGAATTCCAGCAAAACCAGGAGCAAGCCGCAGGAGCCAGAATTAAGGTAGGGCAGGTAGCTTTCCTCGCCATTGACCACGCCTTTTAAAAAAGTTCCGCCTTTTATCTGGCTGACTTCCTGCTCTAAAAAGGCGGCCAGCTTTTTTCCAGCGGCTCTTACTAAATCAGTTTCGTTTAAGTACTTGCCAGTTTTTTCGAGGTAAAGGAGCATCCCTAATTTTCCAGTAAGCAGACCCGCTTCCTCCCAAGCGTCATAGCCAGCCAGTATCTGTTGGGCAACTTTTACCAGCTCCTGCTTTCTCGCCTCATCTGGTTCAAGCAGCTGCAGGGACAATTTGGCCAGACCTATCCCCGCCAAGCCGCTCTCTAGCGACAAGTCAGTCATCTGGTCAACTTCAATTCCATCGATCAACTTCTTGCCTAGTTCCTGGTCAACTTCTGAATACAGGACTGCCCCCATCCCGGCCGCGCCGGTAAAGAGGCCTGGCTCCATTTCACTTGCCTGGCAAATTGCCTTTTGATTGTCCAGGCACCACTTTTTAAAAAGCTCCCGGTCTTCCGGCAAAGCGGACAAGACCAGGCCCAGGCCCAGCGCTCCATTTTCAATATTCAGCATCCCTGCCGGCTCAATAAACTGAGCAATATCGCCCTTGATCAAACGCTGACTTGTCCAATCGATATTTGCGTCGATCCCGCTCGCGATGCCCTCAATCAGTTGGTCCAGGGATTTCCGCCCTGCCGCGGCTGGCAAGTCTGGCAAAGTCAAGTCAGCTTTTTCAAAACACTCTCTTTTGAATTTCCGCAAAAAATCTCCCGCTGCCTGGTCCAGATTTTCTAGCCTGACCGCTTCGCTTGCTTCCGGCTTTTTGGCCAAATGACTGACGTCGATGACCGGCAAAAGGGTGTATTCAATCATTTTGTACAAGGACAGCCAATCCTGCTGGCCCAGGGTCTTGGCCCGCTGGTCGCTGAAACCTGGCGTGGACAAGCCTGGTTCATAAGTCTGGTCAAGTGGCCCCGCCTGTTCAAAATCGACCAGGACCGGGCCTTTTTTGCTTAAGAGAACATTGCCCGGCTGCAGGTCGCCAATGGCTATCCCCCGCCGGTGGATGTCTTCGACCGCCGCAAGCAGCTGCTTGGCCAGCTTTTTTACCATTTTCAGATAGCGGCCATGATCTTGCCGGAAAGGATACTTTTCCTTGATCAGCTGGTCCAAGTTTTCTGCTGGCAGATAGTCCTCGACCAGATAATAATGAATCCAGACCTGGAAAGAATCCCGCAGCTTAACAACATAGGTTGAGTCTTGCAGCTGCCTTAAGAGCTCTGCTTCATGCTTGATCCGGCTGAAGCCATCCTGCAGGTTCGCGTCAATCCCGGCCCCCTGCCGGCCTTCCTTAATCAAGTACTTCTGCCCAGCTTTTCGCCCCAGGTAGATCCCGCCGGCATTGCTAAAAAGCAAGGCTGACGAAATATGGTACTGACTCAAGCGAGAAAAATCGCCGCGGCCTGCCTCTTTTTCAGCAGGAAAAGGATCTGACACGAAATCTGGCTGCAAGTAATAAGGCAAACGTTGGTCGATGACCAGACGACCTTGCTCGTCCCTTATGCAATAGTTGCCCGCCTCATCGCGGAGCTCCTTAAAGGCTCCATAGCGGTAATAAACATTGCTTGTTTTATACCGCTTGTCAGACAGGATATAGGGTCCTAATTCATACTCACTAGTTAAAGCCGACAGGTCAGCCGCGGCCTGCTTGAACTGTTCCGTATCCTTTGGATAAGCCGTGATAAACTTACCCGACTCAGTCCGGTCAGCGTTTTTGGAGTTTTTGACGATCCATTCGCCCCGGCTGACCGTGAACTTGAAGCTGATTTTTTGCTTAAAAAGATAGTCAGCTGCTGCCCTTAAAAGACCTTCTTCGTCCTTGTATCCGGCTGACAAGTGGATCTTCCAGCCCTGCGCCGGCAGCTTGCCTGGCACCAACAAGTAGGTCCAGTGGCGGTCACTCCAGGTCTGCCAGCCTGCTGGCGGCTTCACCTGGTAAGGCTGCATTTTAGGTGCCGCGTCTTCAAAAAAGCTGCTCTTTTCAGCCAAGAGAAAGGGAACATAGTCCTCGATTGCGTACTTCATTTTAACTTGAACAAGTTGTCAAAAAAGCCGTAAAAGCTGCCATAAATGGTGTGAAAGCAAATCAAGCTGCGGCGGACGTCGCCGTTTTTATCCTTCTTAGCCTTCTTCAGCTGCAAATTCAAAATTTCGTCAATCAGGTTTTCCATTTTTCTGCCTCCTTTTGTCTACTAGTTTAGTGCCTTCCCTCTTGCTTTTTTCAAGAAGTCATTATCGGGCAAAAAAGGCTCATAAGCGCAAAAAAAATACCCCTAGCTAAGCTAGAGGCATGATTGTCATCACTACCAAGAATCCGAGTTTCTTGGCGTAACGGAATTGGCATCGTAGATTGTATAATCGGTAAAGGTATCGCTCTTGGAGAAGTCGATCCCGTTATGGGACTCGTTCAGACTATTCTGCCGGGTTTCCTGGTTGGCCAGGGTCTGAGGCGCCAGGCCCAGGCTCTTTCGCAGCTTGTCCGACCACTTCTGCAATTCCTCAGTTGAGGCAATCTGGAAGCTGGTCCCGGAGATCATCGCGTCGTGCCCTTGGATGTAGCCGCTGGTCACGTTTCTGGCCGCGCCCCGGTAGTTCAAGGCCAGACTGGTCATGTCGCCAAAAGTCAGGTCCGTCTTCACGTATTTGGCAAAAATTTTCAGCAGCTTCTGGTAGTTGGCCAGGCCGTTGACGCTCAAGGCCTTCTTTAACACGGCCTGAATGATCTGCCTTTGCCGCATCTGCCGGCCATAGTCCCCCTTAGGGTCGTCATAGCGCATGCGGGCATAGGCCACGGCATGGCGGCCGTTAAGGTGCTGCTTGCCCTTGCGGAAATCGCACCAGTCATAGCTGAAGCTGAACGGAACCTGCACGTCGACCCCACCCAAAGCGTCAACCAGGCTCTTCAAAGCCTTCATGTTGACCTCCAGATAGTAGTCGACTGGCACGTTCAACAAGGCAGAGACCGTCTTCACGGACCCGTGGCTGCCCCCGAACTGGTAAGCCGAGTTGACCTTAAACATGAAGTAGCTCTTCGCGCTCGTCTCCCCCAGGATCTCCGTCAAAGTGTCCCGCGGAATCGAGGTCATCGTGGCCTTCTTGGTCTGCGGGTTGGCGGTCACCAGAATGATGGTGTCCGAATTGCCTTGGTCATGGCGTCCCTCAATCCCCTGGTCCACCCCTAAAACCAAGATGGAAATCGGCTTCCGGGCCGCGATCTTGGCGCTGGTCGCGGTGTTCGTGTTCCCCTGGCTCATCTGCGACACGGTCGCGTGCAGGGTAAAGTAGGCATGTGCCCCCCAAGTAGCCGCGACCAGGACCAGGAAGGTCAAGACCAGCCCAAATACCGCCCCCTTGCGGCGCGGCTTGTCAATCAGATCTACCTTGACCAGAGTCACGTTGCGGAAAAGCTTGTCTGTCGTCTTGTGGCGCTGCCGGTTTCCATTATCCATCAATCGCCGTTTCCTTCCTAAATCCTAATCAATCAAAAAATATTTTCTCACTTATTTCCCGTAAGATAAACTAAAAGCAGGCAATGTTTATAGTATCTTATTTTTTAGGCAGGAACACGCAAATGTAGTAGAATACAAGCATATTGAGGAAAAAACTGCAATTAGAAAAGAGGAATCATTTATGGAAATTCCAACCCGCGACCAAGTCCCAGTTCAAGACACCTGGGACCTGACCCGCATCTATCCAGACGACGCGGCCTGGGAAGCCGACGGCAGTGCCTTGGCCAAAGACATCGCCGCGATCGCCCACGTCGCTGACGGGCTGACGGATAACGGCACCGCCCTGTACGAGGGCTTGAGCAAGATTTTTGCCCTGGACCGCCGCTTGTCCAAATACTATTCTTACGCCACTTTAGCTTCTGACGTCGACACCAGCAACCAGCACTACTTGGGCTATGCCGCCAAGGCCCAAACCCTGGCCAGCGACTACCAGGCCCAGATCTCCTTCTTGGAATCAGCCATCCTGGCCTTGTCCGGGGAAGAGCTGGCTGAGCGCTACCGGCAAGAGCCGCGCCTGGAAGACTACCGCCACTTTTTGGACAAAATCCGGACCCAAAGCGCCCACGTCCTGTCCGCCAAGGAAGAAGCCGTCTTCTCCCAAGCCAGCGACGCCTTGGCCTCTTCCACCAATACCTTCAACGTCCTGTCCAATTCCGACCTGGAATTCCCTTACGTTGAAGACGAAGACGGCCAGGCCATCCAGCTGACTGACGGCAGCTACAGCATCTTGATCCAGTCCCAGAAGCGGGAAGTCAGAGAAGATGCCTTCGGGGCCCTCTACTCCAGCTACGCCCAGTTTGAGAATACTTTTGCTTCAACCTTGGCCGGCGTGGTCAAGGCCCACAACTTCAACGCCCAGGTCCACCGCTACCCGGACGCCAGAAGCGCGGCCTTAGCCGCCAACAACGTTCCCGTCGAGGTCTACGACCAGCTGGTGGCCAGCGTCCATGACCACCTGGACCTGCTCCACCGCTACGTGGCCTTGCGCAAGGAAATCCTGGGCCTGGATGACCTGCAGATGTGGGACATGTACGTGCCGATCACCGGCAAGCCATCCCAGACTTACAGCTTCGCTTCTGCCAAAAAGATCGCCAAAACTGCCCTGGCGCCGATGGGCCAGGACTACTTAAAGCACGTGGACTACCTGTTCGACAACCGCTGCATCGACTTCGTCGAAAACCGCCACAAGCAAAGCGGGGCCTACTCCGGCGGGGCCTACGACACTGACGCCTACGAGCTGATCAACTGGCAGGACGACCTGGACTCCCTCTACACCCTGGTCCACGAGACGGGCCACTCCGTCCACAGCATGTACACCCGGGAGAGTCAGCCTTACGTTTACGGGGACTACCCGATCTTTTTGGCCGAAATTGCTTCAACGACCAACGAAAACCTGCTCACCAACTACCTGCTGGACCACACGGAGGACCCAAAGGAAAGAGCCGCCCTGCTCAACTACTACCTGGACTCCTTCAAGGGGACCGTCTACCGGCAAACCCAGTTCGCGGAATTCGAGCAGTTCATCCATGAAAGCGACCAAAACGGGCAGCCGCTGACGGCCGACTTTTTGAACGGCAACTACGGGGACTTGAACCAAGCCTACTACGGGGAGGCCATGACCCCGGGCAGCGACATCGACAAGGAATGGGCCCGGATTCCCCACTTCTACTACGACTTCTACGTCTACCAGTACGCTACCGGCTTCGCGGCCGCGACTGCTTTGGCCAACAAGGTGTCCTATGGGAGCGACCAGGATCGGTCCAACTACCTGGGCTTCCTGAAGTCCGGCTCCTCCGCCTTCCCGCTGGAAACGATGCAAAAGGCCGGCGTGGACATGACTAAGGCCGACTATCTGGAAGACGCCTTCACGACTTTCGCACGGCGCCTGAACGAATTCACCGACCTGATCAAGGGCCTGCACAAGTAAGCCTGGCTTAAAAACTTAAAGACCAAAAAAGCTGCTCTCCAATTGCACGCGGAGAGCAGCTTTTGTTATGCGATTTATTAATTTTGATGCTTATGCTTATTTACTATAACTGAAATTTAATCCCTTAATGAAGTTAACTCACATTCAGATAACTCCTTCTATAAGTATTTTTCACAAGGATTATTGTACATGAAAGCGTTTAAAATTCATGTGAATATTGGCTTAAAACGTTGATATATCAGCGCCCATACTTGAATTTATTTCACAATATTTTTGTTTGCTAAAAGAAGGATCCCAAAAAGCCCCGCTATTGCGGGGCTCTATATATTTTTTCACAAAGTAGTTTGCTAATAAGGTTGCCTCTATTGATCGGCAAAAAAGATTTAAAAAATTTTGATATTTGGCGTTAGGCGTACCTAATTTTTCTTGGCGTTAGGCGTACCTAATTTTTCCAAAACGTAGTCGCCGTCGCTGTCCTTGCTGATGATCCCGTTTTGGTAAGTGTCAGTCACGCTGGTGTCATCCTTGTCACCGGTGTAAGAGAGGTTGTGGGTGACCTTGTAGTTGACGTAAGTCTTGCCGCTGCCGGCCGGGCTAGTAGACAGGACTTTGACGACTTCGTTGTATTCGGAGACTGAGTCAGAGTCATCCCAGTTGTCGTGCAGCTTCTTGATGCTGAGGTAGCCGGTATTGCTGCTGCCGTTGACCCAGTCTTTGCTGTCGTTGTCATCCCAAATATCCTGGAGGAGGTCTTCAGCGTCTTCGCTGCTTGCCAGGCCTGGCCAGGACGGGGTCAGGACCCAGCTGCCGTTGACGGCCTTGATTTGGTCGCTGCTATCGTCATCGCTGTCATAGTCATCGTCACTGTCATTTTCCTGGTCAGCTGGGGCAGTCACGTACTGGTCAAAATTGTGGATCGTATCTGACTTGCCGATGCCGGACTTTTTCACATAGAGGCTCATCCCTGACGTGATCTGGTAGTCCTTGAAGCTGGCCTGGCCCTTGTCGTCCAGGTCGGCCACCTTCTTGTCGTTGATGTAGACTTCCCCGTTAGGCACGCTGCTGACCTTGAAGCTGCCCGTGGTGATGTTCAGGCTGACCTGGTGGTTGCTGAAGAGGTCCAGCTTAACCGGGCTAGGTGAAATGGTCTTCCCGCTCAAGTTGGCTGAAACTGAGAAGGTATAGCGGCCAGCGATTACCGGGTCCAGCTTCTTTTGGTAGTAGTCACCAGACGCAGACAGCTTGCCCACGTCTTTCCCGTTCATCTTGATCGTGGAATTTTTGTGGTTGGTCACGACCGTTGGCGAATAAGTTTTGACCATGAGCTTGTATTTCGGAAAAAGGAAAAAGTAGTGGCCATCCTCACCTAAAGAAACGGATTTCTTAAAGCTGGCATCAAGTTCTTCCTGATTCTTCCACTTACTGCCCAGGTTATTAGCTGCGGTCTTGTTTTCCTTGTAGTATGTTTGCAGCGGCCGTACGCTCTTCTTGGTCAACTGGAAGCTGCTGTCGTCAGTTTTAACGTAAGGCGACAGATCCTGGCTTGGGTCCTTCAGCGCGCTGATGATTCTGTCGATCTGTTTGTCCTTGGCGTAGTAAGACTTACCAAAGCCGTAACCAGCCAAAAGGACCAGCAAGACAGCAGCGGTGATCAAGATTGGCTTCTTCCACTTCCGGGTCTGCTTGAGGTTGGCCCGCTTTTTGACGGTTTTAGCTGGCTTAACAGGTTGGACTTGCTGAACCTGTTGAACTGGTTGAACCTGCTGGACTGGCTGAGTTGGCTGGCTTGGCTGTGCCGGTTTAACCAACTTTTCCCCGCATTTGGCGCAGAAAGTGGCATTAGCTTGGTTTGGGGCGCCGCATTTAGCGCAGTAGATCATTTTTGCTTCCTCTCACTTCGATACATCTTAGTAACTATTGCCAAGCAGCGAGTTAATCTCCTGATTAGTGACAGACGCGATCTTGGACACGAATTCCTTGAAGAACATGTTGACCACAATCATAACTATAATCAAAACAATGATTGAGATCACAAGCGCGAACTGCATCTGGTCGATTTTTTCCGCCTTTTCTTCCAGCAAAACATAAATCAAAGCAAGGAAGCCAACGACTGCCGTCATACCGAGCGCAATTTCCTGCAGGACCAGGCTGCCCGTCAAAGCAAAAAGCCAGAACAAAACATTCAAGATCAAACTGTAAGCCGATAAGTGAGCATACCGGTTGAGATATCCCAAAAAGTCAAATTCAGACTTGGCAAAACGCTTCATGGCAAAGTAGTTGATAGCCAAAACTACCACTTGCCCCAGCACGACACTGATTATTACATACGAAGAGAAGCTAGACTTTAACTCAGTAATAACCGATGAAAAATATGGGTATTTTGTTATTAATGAACTAGCCAGCTTGTTCATGCCCGTAAGCCCTGCCAATATGAAAAGCAAGTCTTCCAAAATCAAGGTCGTCAAGCCGTACCACTTTTCAGCGGCCACCGCCTCAGCCGGCTTCTTCCAAGCATGTAGCAGCCACTGCCAGTATGTGGACAGCACATTTTTAGCTTGGCCGCTGGACAGCACATTTTTAGCTTGGCCGCTGGCCTGACTTTCCGCTTTCACTTCAGCTTCCTGTACAGGTGCTGCTTTTGGTTCAGGCGCTGCTGGGGCAGGCTTTTCCTCGCTTACCGCTACTTGGCGCAGGTCAGTTCCGCAATTAGTACAGAAATTGACATTTGCTCCCATTTCAGCGTGACAATTCGGACATTCTTTCATCATTAGTCCTCCACTTTTATAAAAAATTAATACTTTTAAGAAAAAGATAACATATAAAAGCAAGCTTTTTCAAGATGATAATAAACTATTTTTAGGGAATTATATTAGCAAAATAAAATACACAGTTTCCCAAAAGCGCAGAGACCGTGTATTGATGATTATTAAAATTCTATATTTGCTTACGCCCGCTTCTTTCTGGCGTGGGTGAAGTAAACCAGCAGGTAAGCCGTTACCTCAATTAATGAAATGAAGAAGGTGACCGGCCAGTTGGTAATGTAGCCCAGGATCAAGCCGGACCAAACCCCAAACAGGGCCAGGCCGACCGACCAGCCCAGCATGCTGGGGATAGACCGGCCCAGGTAGCGGGCGGTGGACGACGGCATGGTCAGCAGGATGAAGACCAGCATGGAGCCCACGACCTGTGAGCCGATCGACACGGCCATGGCCAGGGCAACCAGGAAGGCGACCCCGACCAGGCCCGTGTTGATGTGGTGGGCCTGGGCGCCGATGTGGTCAAAAGAGTCGTAGTTGAGCTGGCGCTGGATCGAGAAGATGATCAAGAGCACGACCACGGACAAGACGACCAGCTGCAGGACGCTTTTTGGACTGACCCCAATGATGGAGCCAAACAGGATGTCCGTGGCGTAGGAGCTGGCGGAGTCGGACAAGGAGAGGAACAAGACCCCCAGGCCGACGAAGAAGGCGGAAATCGCGGAAATCGCGGACTCCTTCTGCTCGCTTCTGATCGACAGCTCCCCGACCCCGATTGAGCCCAGAAGGGCAAAAATCAGCATCCCCGTCAGCGGCTGCATCCCCATCAAGACGGCAAAGGCCGCGCCAGCGAAGCCGATTTCCGACAAGGTGTGAGCCAAAAAGCTGAAATTGCGGGCGACGACGTAGACGCCGACCACCCCGCAGGTGATGGCGATGAAGGTCGCCGCCCAAAAGGCATTGCGCATGAACTCGTAAGCAAACATCAGTTGAAACTCTCCTTAAAATCTTCCATCTTCCCCTGGCGAATGGTCCCGTCGCTCAGGTACAGGTAGTCTTTCATGTAGCGGCGGGCCAAAGGGATGTCGTGGGTAACGAACAAGACGGTCATCCCGTGCTCGCGGTTCAGGTGCTGGATCAGGTTCATCAATTCTTCCTTGGCTTTGGGGTCCAGGCTGGCCGTGGCCTCATCCAAGATGATGAAGTTGGGCTTGTCCAAAAGGGCCTGGGCCAGGTAGGCCCGCTGCTTTTGCCCGCCGGACGCCTCGCCCATCCGGGTCTTGGCCAGGCCTTTCAGGTGGGTCTCCTGAAGAATGTGGCTGACTTCCTGCTTGACCTTAGCGCTCTTAAAGACCGGGGTGTTCAGCTCGATAAAAGACTGGATCGACAGCGGGTAGTCCGGGTCGATGTTTCTGAACTGGGGCACGTAGCCGACCCTGATGTCATCAGCCATTTCGAAGTAGCCCTTGGCTGGGCTGAGCATCCCCAGCAGGATCCGCACCAGCGTAGTCTTCCCGGCCCCGTTTGGGCCCAGGAGCGCGGTCATGGAGCCCTCTTCCAGGGAGAAGTTCAGCTTTTTAAAAATTTCGTGGTCATCAAATCTCATTGTCAGATCGACAACATTTAAGGCTTTGGCCATTATTTTTCCTTTCTAGTCTTGCCTAGCTCAACAATTCCAGCATCTTGTCCTGAACGGCGCTGTCTTCGCTGGAGCCAATGATTGCCGTCGCGGCCCGCTTGGCTTCCGGCAAGGCACTGGCCGTCGCGTAGCTGGTCCCGGCGTATTCCATCATCGCCACGTCGTTGCCACCATCGCCAAAGGCCACCATCTCGCTTGGCGAAATGTTGTAGCGCTGGCCCAGGAGCTTGAGACCGACGGACTTGTTCATGCCGACCTTGCTGATGTCGACGGCCGTGTCCGACCCTGCCACCATGTCCAGGCTTGGGAACTCGCGCTTGAGCTGCTTGGCAAAATCCGAGGACTCGCCAGGCTTGGTGGACAGCGTGTACTTGAAGAAGCGGTCGTCAATTCCCTCGTAGCTGTCCAGCATGGTCAGCTTCTCGAAGAACTGGGTCAGGTAGCGGTAGTATTCGTCCCCGTAGCTCTTCAGGCTGTAGGCGCTGTGCACCCCGCCCCAGACGCTGGGCCGGCTGCCGTACTTTTTTTCAATCTGCTTCATCGTGCGCATTTCATCAGGGTCCAGGTCCACGATGTTCAGGACTTCCCGCCCTTTCAAGACAAAGGACCCGTTTTCTGCCACGAAATACATTTCAGGCAGGTATTCCTTAGGGAAGCGGGTGAGCAGGTTGTAGTACTGGTTGCCAGATGCCACGACGAACTTGACCCCCTGCTCCCGGCACAGCTGCATAATTCGCGCGAACTTGGCGTGGTCATAGGTTTTCTTGGAAGTCAGCCAAGTTCCGTCCATGTCAGTTGCAAGCAATTTGATCATTTTTTTCTTCCTTCCTAACTGCTTTTTCGCTAAAAGATCTTTAACGTTATAGAATACCAAAATTTCGCCCTCCTTGCAAAATTGCGGGCTCACGGGGGACAGTGCGGGAGTTTGGCTGTGGCTACGGTAAAAGCGGGGACAGTTTTGCGGGATTTGGACCTGGCTACGGTAAAAACGGGGATAGTTTTGTGTAATTTGGACGTGGCTACGGTAAAAACGGGGATAGTTTTGCAGGATTTGGACGTGGCTACGGTAAAAGCGGGGACAGTTTTGCGGGATTTGGACCTGGCTACGGTAAAAACGGGGACAGTTTTGCGGGATTTGGACCTGGCTACGGTAAAAACGGGGACAGTTTTGCGGGATTTGGCCCTGGCTACGGTAAAAGCGGGGATAGTTCATCGCTTCGAGCCCCGTTTTTTACTGAACCACAGTCCTTTTTTCGTTTTTCGAGCCCCGTTTTCTACTGAACCACAGCCCTTTTTCGTTTTTCGAGCCCCGCTTTTTACTGAACCACGATCTTTTTCAAAAATTTTAACCCCGCTTTTTACTGAGCCACGGCCTTTTTCAAAAATTTTAGCCCCGCTTTTTACTGAACCACGACCTTTTCCCCAAATTTTAACCCCGCTTTTTACTGAACCACGACCTTTTCCCAAAATTTTAACCCCGCTTTTTACTGAACCACGACCTTTTTCAAAAATTTTAACCCCAGTTTTTACTGAACCACATGAACCTAAAACCTACTTCAAACAATCTCCGAAATTCTTTTCTAAAATTTTCTCAGCTTCCAGTTGCTCGGTTAGAGATAAATGCGAATTAGCAGAAATATTGGTTGAATATTTGTGCCATCCTCTTAAAGTCAACAGTTCCTCCGGCGAAAACTTATCAAAAGTGAAAGTTATCCCAACCATTTTATTCGCTTTGCCGCTCTTGACCACTTCGTAGCTCAAGTTGCCAAAAAATGGTACCAGTTGAAGTACAGCGGGCTTAATCTTATTCCTCATTACCTCATAATTCGAATAGCTATCCGGCACTGCCAGAATTTCCCGCAGCTGCTCAAAGGGCACCTGGTAGCAGCCGGCTGCTGAAGCTTGCAGCAGCTTGCGGAACAAAGTCTTGGCGTTGTTCAGGCTGATTCGGCGCAGCAATTGATAATTCCAGCAGGTGAAGTCCTTCGTGCAGCCGTTAAACAGGAACGAGTACTTCTTGCTAACGCTGACCGTCAATTTCTTGTCTTCATACTTAGCCTTTTGAAAAAGCTTGCTCTGTTGCATGAACTCAGCCAATTCGCTTAACTGCTGATCCAGCCGCAAAAAATCACGCCCGCCATAGCCAGCCCCAGTCCGCAACTCACTTCGGGTCAGCTGGAGCGTGCCGCACCCGAAGCCATAAAGCCGGCCCACGATCAGCCACAACATATTCTGCTGCTTCCCGGTCAAGCCCGTGAGCGGATAATCATTTAACCGCCCATGATACGTCACGTTCTGCGCAAGCGGAATTCCAAGCCTGACAGCCTGGCTAATTTGTCTGGCTTTATCCAGATGCGCCTGCGTCAACTTAAAACGGACATTGGCTGGATAGGTCCGCCGATCAGGCAGGCGCTGACTTTGAATCGCCTGCTCAATTGCCTGGATCTGCTGCTGATTCAGCAAGGCGAACCCGTCATTGCTCAAAAACAGGTTCAAGACCGACAGCTTGACCACCTGCGAACCAGCCCGTTGCAGATCCTCCTGGTTCTTCAGCTTGAAGTCATCATTCCCCAGCCGGTTGATCACCACCACAATCGTCTTAATAAAATTGGGACTGATCCCCATTGGCTGCAGGACTTGCGTCAGCGCCTCCTTGTGGTAGCTAATCTGATCATAAATGCCCCGGCCCAGCCGGTTAAAGTCGAAAAGCTTCCCCGCAATTTTGCGCACCTTGACTTCAATACAATAAATGCCGGTACTGGTAATCACCAAATTATCAATTTGGTTGTCGCCAACTGGCCGATTTCTATCATATTTGCAGGGCAGGATCACATTATGAAAAAACGCCGCCGCGACGGACTTGACCGCCTGATCGACTAGCCACTCACCCGCCGCGCCCGCTAATAGATTTTCCGCATTCACCAACTGCTCTTGCGTCAAAGTCGCTGCCTGGTCCGCCCCCAGCTGGTTATAGCTGACCAGCAAGCCGTTCAGCTCGCGCACCCCAGCCAAATTCTGATCAGACAGCTGCCGGGTGTGGTCATAGTCCGGATTGATCAGCTGTTCAGCCGCCTGGGCCGATTGCACGACGGCGTCATTTTCAACTTCTTCACTGGCCAGGTACCAATTTGTCCAAATTCGTTCCATAAGATTGCTCCTTTGCTTAGTCTCTCTACTGACTATTACACGAAAGAAGCGATTTTTACCTAAAAAAAGAACTCGGAAAAATCCGAGTTCTTTTATTTGAGAAAATTAGTTCTTTTGGTCAACTGGCTTCTTCCAAAAGCCCATGATCAAAGCAGCGACGATTGAGCCGATCGCTACGGCTGCAAAGTAGCCAAACCAGTTGGTTGACAAGGCGATTACCCAGAAACCACCGTGTGGTGCTGGCACGCCAACGTGCCACAAACCAACCAGGGCACCACCGACAGCACTGCCGATGATTGAAGATACGATAACGTGCAGTGGGTCAGCACTGGCGAATGGGATGGCCCCTTCAGTGATAAAGGAGAAGCCCAAGATCCAGTTGGACACGCCGGCCCGGCGTTCGTCTTCAGTAAACTTGTTCTTGAAGAAAGCAGTTGCGATCGCCGTTGCAAATGGGGCAACCATCCCGCCGACCATAACGGCAGCCATCAAGATGGCTGAAGTCTTGGAAGTTGGGTCGTTGGCGAAGGCACCTGAAGCAAAGACGTAAGCAGCCTTGTTGAAAGGACCACCCATGTCGATACTCATCATGCCGGCCAGAATCGTGGTCAAAAGTACCAGGTTGCCAGTGCCCATGCCGTTCAGGAAGCTGGTGATCACCGTGTTCAAGGCACCAAAGATTGGGTTGACGATGTAGTACATGATCAAGGCTACAAGGAGCAAACCAAAGATTGGGTAGAGCAGCATTGGCTTCATGCCTTCAACGTTCTTCGGCAACTTAGCGAAGAGCTTCTTGAGGCCCAGAATCAGGTAACCGGCAATGAAACCGATGGCGATCCCGCCCAGGAAGCCGGCTGGTGAAGCAGCCTTGGCGTTGACGTTAACGGCGTAAGAACCACCCAATGAAGAGTTGGTGATTGAGGCCATGAACCCGCCGACGAAACCAGGCATCAGGGCTGGCAAGTCGCCGATTGATTCAGCAATGTAGCCGGCCAGAACTGGAACCATGAAGGCGAAGGCCAGGTTACCAGCTGAGTTCAAGAAGATGAAGGCTGGACTCTTGGCACCACCCATGTATTGTTCCACCAGGAAGGAGATGGCCATCAAGATACCACCACCGATAACGAACGGAAGCATGTGGGAAATCCCGCTCATCAGGTGCCGGTAGATAGTTGACCAAACGCTGCCGTCGCTTGAAGCTGAGCTTTCGCTGGCTTCACCGGCTTCAGCATGGTAGACGCTGCCCTTGCCGGACAAGATGTCGTCTACCAATTGGTCTGGCTTGTTGATCCCGTCAACGACTGGGTGCTTAACCAGTTCCTTGCCGTCAAAGCGGGCCATCTTGACCTGCTTGTCGGAAGCAATGATGACACCCTTGGCCCGCTTGATTTCGTCAGCGGTCAATTCGTGCTTGACCCCTTCTGAGCCGTTGGTTTCAATGCGGACTTCAACGCCGCGCTTTTCGCCGGCCTTGATCAAAGCTTCTTCAGCCATGTAGGTGTGAGCAATCCCGTTGATGCAGGCAGTAACGCCGACGATCAATGGCTTTTCTGCTTCGCCTTCCGCCTTGGCCTTAGCAGCGGCTTCCTTCTTGGCAGCCAGCTTGGCTTCGCGTTCAGCGTCTTCCTTGTCCTTGGCAGCTTCGGCTTGGTTGAAGAGATCCATGACTTCGTCTGGAGTTTCCGCCTTCTTCAAGGCTTCAACCAGGTCTGGGTTGATCAAAAGTGAGCTCAGCTTGGCCAAGGCTTCCAAGTGGGTGTTGTCGGCACCAGCTGGCGCGGTGATCATGAAGAACAGGTAGACTGGCTGCCCGTCCAAAGCTTCATAGTCAAGACCTTGCTTGCTCTTGGCAAACAAGACTCTGGCCTTGTTGATGTATTCGTTTCTGGCGTGAGGCATGGCAATCCCGCCACCGATCCCAGTGGTGGTTTCCTTTTCCCGCTTCCAGATGGATTCAACGAACTTTTCCTTGTTGTTGACAATGCCAGTGGCAACTTCCAAGTCGGCCATTTCGTTAATGGCTTCGTCCTTGGTCGTCGCCTTCAAATCCATAATCATGGATTCTGGACTTAAGATATCCTTAATACGCATCTTATTCCCTCATAACTTGCTATTAGTTGACGCACTTCTCTGCTATTGCCAGCAAATTATTCGACAACGTCGATCTTAATTTGCGGCAAGACGACATCGATTTGGCTCTTAACGGCAATGTCTTCCGTAAAGGCGGTTGCCCCACCGCAGGCACTGCCGACCCGGAGGCCTTCAGCAGCGTCGTGGGTTTCAAACCAGGTCCCAACGAAGCCCGCGATCATGGAGTCGCCGGCCCCAACTGAGTTGACGGCAACGCCCTTGGCGGCGTTGGCGTGGTAGATGTGGTCTGGGGTTACCAGGTAGGCGCCTTCGCCGGCCATGGAGATCATGACGTTTTGCGCGCCTTGGTCCAGCAGCTTCTTGGCTGCTTGCAGCATGTCATTGGTTGACTTGAATTCAGTGTGGAACAAGTCGGCCAATTCGTGGTGGTTTGGCTTGATAACCAATGGGTGGAACTTCAAGGTCCGCAACAGGGCTTCGCCAGTCGTGTCAACGACGAATTCAGCACCCTTTTCGCGGATGGTTGGCAAAAGGCTTTCGTAGAAGTCAGTTGGCAGGCTTGGTGCCAGGCTCCCGCTGATAACTACGACGTCGCCTGGCTTCAAGTCGTCCAGGCGGGCCTTGAAGGCGGCAACTTCCTGGTCAGTGATCTTTGGACCAGCCGCGTTGATTTCAGTTTCTTGTTGGGCATGAATCTTTACGTTCACCCGTGTCGTGTCGCTGATGCGGACAAAGTCACTGTTGATCTGCTTGACGTTCAGCTGACGGATCAGCTCTTCGCCGGTAAAGCCGCCGACAAAGCCCCAAGCCGTGTTTTCAACGCCCAATTGGTTCAGGATTTGGGAGACGTTGATCCCCTTGCCCCCGGCCAAGAATTGGGTGTCGCTTGAACGGTTGGTTTCCCCATCATTTACCTTTTCCAGCTGCAGGACGTAGTCCAAAGCTGGGTTAACGGTTACAGTGTAAATCATTTTCTTATTCAGCCTCCTCAAGTTGAATATTAGCTGGCATTTTGCGCCGGTCTGCTGCTTTTAAGCGCGTGATGACAACGACCTGCTGGACATTCGCGAATTCAGCAAAAGTCACCGCGTCAAATTTGCTGCGATCAATTAAGACGTAGGCGGCTTGGCTCTGCTCAATCGCGGCCTGCTTGATCGACGCTTCTTCCGTGTCTGGAGTAGTCAAAGTCCCCTCGCGGCTCATGGCGTTGGCGCCAATAAAGGCAGCGTTGAAATTGAGGCGGCGCAAGCGGTCCAGGGCAGCCGCGCCAATAATGGCGTGAGTTTCCTGCTTGATCTTGCCCCCTAAAAGGCAGGTATCAATCCCGGCATCGGTGCAGGCCAGGGCCGTATCGATTCCGGTAGTGACCACGTGCAGGCCCGCAATTTCCTTCAGAAAAGGCACCATTTCATAAATGGTCGTCCCCGCGTCCAAAAAGACATAGTCGTTTGGATGCACGTGGCTGACGGCCTCTCTGGCAATCGCCGCCTTCTCGTCGCGGTTAAGATTGAAGCGGATATTCTGGGCCACATCCTGGCCAAAGCCCTTGATGCTCTCAGCCCCGCCGTGGACCCGCTTCAGCAGGCCCCGGTCTTCCATCTCGCTCAAATCGCGCCTGATCGTTGATTCGGACGTTGACGTCAGTTCACAAAGCTCGGAAACGCGGCAGATCTTATGCTCGTTGACGTATTCCGTGATTCTTCTTTGCCGTTCTTCGGTCAGCATCTTTTCTCACCTCATTAGTATTGTAAAGGCTTTCTTGCCAAAAAGCAATCAAAAACAGTCAAAAACAGTCACTTTTTCTCCAGGCCTTTATTTTAGCATGTTTTTGCCATTTCTAATGTTTTTTTACATAAAAAAGGCGGGCAGACTTAAATAGCTTAAGTGTGCCCGCCAGGTTTGACTGACCGTTTTTGATTGTTTTAATTGATCAACTCCTGCTTCAGGAGTTGCTAAATGTTTCTTACTTGTACAGGTACTTGGCGCAGACTTGCTTGGGATCAGCCCCATTTCTGATCTGCAGGGCCAATTCGATTGACACGTCGGCCAAGATCGACTGGGGATCAAGCACGTGGTATGGGTGGTCTGGCGCCTGCTCTTGGGCCAGGGACAGTTCCGTGCAACCCAAAAGAATGACTTCGCAGCCATATTCCTCGTGCATCTTGCGCAGGATCTCGTGGTAGAGGTCTCCGTCCACGGTCCCCTTCTCCTTGATGTCCCGGTAGATCAACTCCGTGACCATTGGCTGGATTTCCGCGCCCCCGAACTCGACTTCCTTGCCGGCCCGGTGGATCTCGTCCTCATACAGGTGGTCGTAGATGGACCCTTCAGTCGCGATCAAGCCGATCTTCTGCTCGCCTGGGAACTTGTCCACGAATTGGTGGACGGCAATCCGCATCATGTTCAAGAAGGGAATGTCCGTCAAGGCCGCCAGGTCGTCATAGAAATAATGGGCCGTGTTGCAGGGCATGACGATAAAGTCCGGCCCCAGCTTAGCCTGGCCCAAAACATCATCTTTAAGGTCATTGAAGAAATTAGGCTGGCTGTGGTCCATGATATAGGCCGTCCGGTCGGGAACCTGGGCGTCGTTGACCAAGATGTAGTTCAAGTAGTCCTGGTCCTTGGCGATCTTCACCCGGTGGTTGATTAAGCGGACATAGCTTTCGGTAGCGATCGTGCCCATCCCACCAATAATGCTAAAGAAATGCTTCAAGATTGTTCATCCTAACTGTGTTTATTTTTCAAGCTCGCTGATCACCCTGCGGGCAACTGCCATGTCGCCCTCGTATGGGGTGTCAACGCCGCGGATCTTCTGGAAGGCGTCCGCGCCCTTGCCGCAGAGCAAGACCACGTCATTGGCCGTGGCTTCGCTGATGGCATCGTGAATGGCCTTTTCCCGGTCAAGTTCGATCACGGTCGCGCACTTGGAGTGGTCGATGCCGGCATCGATTTCCTCACAGATCTCCTCGGCGTTCTCAAAGCCTGGGTCGTCAGTGGTCAAAAAGGCCTTGTCGGCTTCAGCCGTCAGGCTTTCGCTAAAGCCGGCCCGGCGGGAGATGCCCTTGTCGCCAGGCGCGCCGACAACGACGATTACGCGCGGGTTGGCGAATTCGCGGCGCATGAACTTCATCAAGGCCATCATTGAAGCCTTGTTGTGGGCGTAGTCAACGACGATCAGCCCGTGTTCCTTGGTCGTGACGGTCTCCATCCGGCCCGGAATCGTCACGTGGCGGATGCCGGCAGCGCAGGAGTCGTGGTCCATGCCTGCCAGACCGGCCCCGATGATGGCGCCGGTCGCGTTGGTCTCATTGAAATCCCCGATCATCTGCAGGGTGTAGTCGCCAGCGATTGGCAGCTTGTGGGCCTGCGGTGAAACGGTCTCCAAGGTGAACTGGGTTTCCGCCAGGTCGGTTTCAATGGACTTGTAGCGGAAGTCGATCTGCTTCTTCAGTTTTGGATTTTCGAAGCCTTCCCGGGCAAAAAGGTAGATGCTGTCCGGGTTGGTCGTAGTCGTAGCGGCCGCGTAGACGTCGTCAAAGCGGGCCGTTTCCGCGTTGATGATGCACTTGCGGGAGTTGACCAGCAATTGCAGCTTGCAGTGGAGGTAGTCCTCAAAGTTCGGGTGCTCATTCGGCCCGATGTGGTCTGGAGAGATGTTCAAGAAGAAGCCCAAGTCGTAAGTCAGGCCAAAGACCCGGTTCTTCTTGTAGGCTTGGGAGGATACTTCCATAACCATGTGGGTCATCCCGTTGTCCACGGCCCGGCGCATGTCGCGGAAAAGGTCCAGGGATTCCGGCGTGGTCAGGCTGGACTTGAAGGTGTCTTCAGGCGCCGTGCCGACGATGTTGTTGACTGATGAGAGCAAAGCAGTGTGGCCGCCGTTGATCTGGTCGAGCATGCCCTTCAAGAAGTAGGCTGAAGTGGTCTTGCCCTTGGTGCCGGTGAAGCCCACCAGGAAGAGGTCATCTTGCGGGAAGCGGTAGAAGGCGGCTGACAGCAGGGCCATGGCCTTGGCCACGTTGCGCACGATTAAGGCGTGCATCCCCTTGCCTTCTGGATATGGCTGCTCAGCCACGTAAGCAATCGCCCCGTCTTCTCTAGCCATTGACAGGTAGGTTGGTCTAAAGCCGGCCCCCTTGCAGAAGAAGAGCGTGTTGGTCTGGACGTCGCGCGAATCGTAGGAAACGTATTCCATCTTGGTCTGCACAGTATCTTGGACAGCGCTTGACTTGAGCAAGTGGTGTTCTTTCAAAATTAAAATACAAGTGTTTAATGAGATGCTCATTAGTTACTCCTCATGGTCAAATATAAATTCACTAAAAATTATACCACACGGCGCGCTTTTGAGTTTGCCAGCTTAGGGTTAGGGTGGCGCGGCAAAAGGATGATGAAGCTGGTCAGCTTGGCGTTTGACTCGCAGCGGATGGTGCCGCCATGAAGCTCCACCACGCCCTGGACGATGGAGAGGCCCAGGCCCGTCCCGCCGGTCTTGGTGTTTCTGGAGCTTTCGACCCGGTAGAAGCGGTCAAAAATCTTCTTCAGCTTATCCTGGGGAATCGGCTCCCCGTTGTTCTCCACCCGGAGCTCAACCCACTTTTCATTGACCAGGTTGGCCACCAGGTTGATGGTGTCCGCGCCAGCCGCGTACTTGAGGGCGTTGGAGATCAAGTTGTTGTAGACCCGGACCAGCTTTTCGACATCGGCATTGACGACCAGGTCTTCCGGCCGAGCCTTGATGGCAAAGGAGATGCCCTTTTTCTCTGCTTCAAGTTCAAAGCCGGCCGCCACTTGCTCCATCATGCTCAGGATGTTGACCGGCGACAGGGTCAGCTTGGTCTTGGTCGACTTCAAGGTCGTGTACTCAAACAGGTCATTGGCCAGAGACTTCATCTGCTCGGCCTTGTCGTAGGCAATATTGATGTACTTCATCATATCCTCGCGGCTGGTCACGGCCCCGTTTTTCAGCAGGCCCAAATAGCCGATAATGCTGGTCAAAGGCGTCCGGATGTCGTGGGAGACGTTGGTGATCAGCTCATCCTTGGACTGCTCGATCGCCTTTTCCTCATTGATGGCTTCCACGGTGGAATCAACCAAGGAGTTGATGGAGTCGATCACCTTCTGCATGTCGGTGTTGACGCTGAAGGAGATCCGGTGGTCGAAGTGGCCGTTGGCAATATAGTGCAACTCGGAAATAATGTGCCGCAGCTGCATCTGGTGATATCTGCGGATCAAGCGCCAGTACAAGACCACCACGTCGGCAATCCCCATCAAGAAGACCCCGATCCGCTCCCAGGACCAGAGGTGAAAGCCGCCCGGCCCGATCGTCATGGTCTTTTTCAAGAAGTAGATCCCGTTGACCAGACTCTTGTCCTGCAGAATGGCCAAATGGTAGAGAATGATTACCGACAGGTTCAAAAGCAGCATGATGATGATCGTCACCACGCCTTCAGCGAACAGTTCGCTCTTTTCCGCCGCGGTCAGCTTGACCCGCTGGCGCTTGTTTTCTTTATTTTTAGGCTTCAACCTTGTAACCTACGCCCCATACAGTCTTGATAACTTCTTCGCCGTCAGTGGCCTTCTGGATCTTGTCGCGCAAGTGGGACACGTGGACCATGACCGTCTTGGCGCTGACGATGGATTCCTGCTGCCAAACGCGCTCAAAAATCTCATCGGCTGAGAAGACCCGGTTGGGATGGCTGGCCAGCAGGTAGAGGATCCCGAATTCCAGGGCCGTCAGCTGGATCTCCTTCCCTTCCACGGTCTTGACCTCGTGGGAGTCCTTGTTGATGATGAGCGGCCCTACTTCCAGAACGTCCGGCTCGTCTTCCTTGACCTGCTTCTGGCTCCGGCGCAAAAGCGAGCGGACCCGGGCCATGACTTCCAGCGGGTTGAACGGCTTGGACACGTAGTCGTCCGCCCCGGTGATCAGGCCCTGGATCTTGTCCATGTCACCCGTTTTGGCGCTGACGATAATGATCGGGATGTCAGAATCCTTGCGGACCTCCTTCACGACCTCAATCCCGGACATGTTCGGCATCATCACGTCCAAAATCATCAAGGCAATGTCGGGATTGGTGGACAGCTTGGTCAAGGCCTCCTTGCCGTTGTAGGCCGCGATTGGCTCGTAGCCTTCATTCTTCAAATAAATGCTCAAAAGCTCGACGATTTCCTTGTCGTCATCTACAACGAGAATCTTCATCTTCAAAAATCCCTTCTACTCTCATCTATTAATTGTCGCTATCCCTTATTTTAACCGATATAACAAAAAGAACGCACACTCTTGCGCGTTCTTTTTGCGATTTTTAGCAAATATTAAGCTAATCTTTGCCAGGCTTTACTGGATTTCCTTCTTGCCCGTGTAGAGCTCGTAGTAGTAGCCCTTCTTGGCCAGCAGCTGGTCATGGTTGCCGGCTTCGATCACGTGCCCGTGGTCCAGAACCAGAATCAGGTCAGAGTTGACGATGGTGGACAGACGGTGGGCGATGACGAAGCTGGTCCGGCCAGCCAGCAGGTTGTCCATCCCGGCTTGAACCAGCCGCTCAGTTCTGGTGTCGATGGAGCTGGTGGCTTCGTCCAGGATCATGACTGGCTCGTCGGCGATCATTGCCCGGGCAATCGACAGCAGCTGCATCTGCCCTTGGGACAGGTCGCCGCCTGAACCGTCGATCACGGTCTGGTAGCCGTCATCCAATTCGTGGATGAACTCATCGGCTCTGGCCAGGCGGGCAGCTTGGTAGACTTCGTCGTCAGAGGCGTCAGGCCGGCCAAAGCGGATGTTGTCCATGATGGTCCCGGTAAACATGTGGGTTTCCTGCAGGACGACGGAAACTGACTGGCGCAGGGAATCCTTCTTGATCTGCTTGATGTCGATCCCGTCGTAAGTAATGGTCCCGGAGTTGATCTCGTAGAAGCGGTTGATCATAGAAGAAATCGTGGTCTTCCCGGCCCCAGTTTCCCCAACCAGGGCCACCTTCATGCCCGGCTTGGCGTCCAAAGAGACGTCGTAAAGGATCTGCTTGCCTGGCACGTAGCCAAAGTTGACGTGGTCAAAGACGATGTGGCCCTTGACTGGCACCTTCTTGTTGCCTTCAGCTGGCAGATTCCATTGCCATGCGTTCTTGACGCCTGGCTTTTGCTCAATGGTCACGTCCCCGTCATCGATTTCGGCCTTTTGGTCCAAAAGCTCGAAGATCCGGTTGCCCCCGGCGATTGCCAGGACAATGACGTTCAATTGCTGGGAAATCTGGGCAATTGGCATGATGAAGGCCTTGGACAATTGCATGAATGAGGCCAAAGCCCCCAGAGTCAAAGGCAGGCTGCCCGCCAAAACGGCGGCCCCGCCGATAAAGGCAATCAAGACGTAAAGCAGGTTGCCGATGTTGCCCATGATTGGGAACAAGATGGTTGAGTAGGTGTTGGCCTTGGCTGAGGCGTTGCGCAGCTGCTCATTGTAGACGTCAAACTGCGCTTCGGCTTCCTTTTCGTGGGAGAAGACCTTGACGACCTTCAAGCCCGTCAGCATTTCTTCGTTGTAGCCGTTGACTTCCCCAACCGTCTTCTGCTGAATGTTGAAGAAGTGGCTGGACTTGCCGGTCAGGTACTTCACGATCCCGATCGACAGGCAGACCACGATCAAGGACACGATCGTCAGCTGCCAGCTCAAGACCAGCATCCCCACCAGGACGAAGGCCACGTTGAAAGCCGAGTTGACGAGCATTGGCAAGGCTTGGGAAATCATCTGCATCAAGGTGTCAATGTCGTTGGTGTAGCGGGACATAACGTCGCCGTATTCGTTCTGGTCAAAGAAGGCGATCGGTAGGTGCTGCATGTGGGCGAACATCTCGTCACGAATCTGCTTTTGCACCCGCTGGCTCACGAGCATCATGAGCAAGGTAAACAGGTAGTTGGCCACGACCCCGACCGCGTAGATGCAAGCCATGAAAAGAATGGCGTGGATCAGGGGGGCGAAGTTCGGCGTGGACTGCTTGAGCATTGGCGTGATGTACTTGTCGATCAGCTGCTCAATGAAGAGGGAACCATAAACCGTGGCCCCGGCACTGATGATGATCGCGACCAGGGAAATGATCAGGGAAGCCGGGCTGACTTGGTAAATGTACTTGATAAGCCGCCACAAGGTTTTGGCTTGGGATGGCTCGTTGCTGTTTTGTTTCTTTGTCATATCCGTTCCTTCACCTACTTCTTGTTTTCTTCTTGGTACTTGGCAATTGAGCTGTAGAGCTCGTCCGTCTGCATCAGTTCATCGTGGGTGCCGATGGCTTCGATCTGGCCATGGTTCATGACGATGATCCGGTCGGCATCTTTAATTGAGACGATTCTCTGGGAGATGATGATCTTGGTCGTCTTAGGCAGGTCGCGGGCCAAGGCTTCTCTGATTTCTCTTTCGGTCTTGGTGTCGACGGCACTGGTTGAGTCGTCCAGGATCAGGATCTTCGGCTTCTTCAGCAGAGCTCTGGCAATCGTGATCCGCTGCTTCTGACCGCCGGAAACGTTGGTCCCGCCTTGTTCGACGTGCGTTTCGTACTTGTCTGGCATTTCCTGGATGAAGTCGTCGGCGTGGGCAATCTTGGCTGCCTTCAGGATTTCTTCATCAGTGGCGTTTTCATCGCCCCACTTCAGGTTTTCCTTGATGGTGCCGGAGAACAGGACGTTCTTTTGCAAGACGACGGCAACGTTGTCGCGCAAGGTCTTCAAGTCGTATGAGCGCACGTTGTGGCCGCCGACCCGGACCGCGCCGCCAGTCGTGTCGTACAGGCGCGGAATCATGGAGATCAGGGTTGACTTGGATGAGCCAGTCTCCCCGATGATCCCGATGGTTTCCCCGGACTTGATCTGCAGGTTGATGTCCTTCAGGGCATAGTGACTGTCATCCTTGTCGTACTTGAAGTTGACGTGGTCAAAAATGATCTCCCCGTTGGTCACTTCCGTCAAAGGCGCCTTCTTCGGGTTGACGATGGTTGGCTTGGCCGTCAGCACTTCAGCAACACGCTGGCCGCTGGACTGGGCCATGATCAACTGGGTAAAGATCATGGACAGGACCATCAGTGAGAACAGCACTGACGTGGTGTAAGAGAACATGGAAACCAGCTGGCCGGTTTCCAATTGGTGGCCAACGATCATCGTGCCCCCAAACCAGCAAAGCAGCAGCATGGCCACGTTGATGGTCAAGGTCATGACTGGGCCGTTCAGGGCCATGATCTTCATGGCGCCGGAGAAGAGGCGGAAGATCTTGCTGGATGACTTCTCAAATTCTTCGATTTGCTCGTCCTCGTGGACGTAGGTCTTGACTTCCCGGATCCCACGGATGTTTTCGCGGACCTTGCGGTTCAGTTCATCGTAGGCTCTGAAGATTCTTGGGAAGTAAGGCCGGGTGGCGTTGATCAGCAACACCAGGACGACGGCCAAAATCGGCGCGGCGATGATAAAGATCAAGGCCAGACGCGGGCTGACCACGATGGACATGATCAGGGAAATGATCAGCATCAATGGTGCCCGGACCGCTACTCTGATGCTCATCATGTAGGCGTTCTGGATGTTGGTCGTGTCCGTGGTCATCCGGGTTACCAGACTGGCGCTGGAGAAGCGGTCAATGTTCTCAAAGGAGAAGTCCTGCATATGGTAGAACATGTCCTTGCGCAGGTTGGCAACAAAGCCGGCCGCCGCGTGGGCGGAAAAGTATGAGGCTGACGCCCCCAGGGCCAGGGAAATCAAGGTCAAGACGATGGTGTAGAAACCGAGACGTCTGACATAATCCATGTCCCCCTTGTTGACCCCGTTGTCGATCAACTGTCCCATAATGTATGGGATATACATTTCAATGAAGACTTCGACAGCTACGCACAAGGGCGAAAGAAGCGATTCTTTCTTGTACTGCCGGACAGACTTCAATAAAGTCTTAAGCATTCATGGCCTCCCTCTAATTTACTCAATGCTTATCTAAATCGTTCCAAACAAAAACAAATAGACGATCCTAAGATCATCTATTTGTTTTACTTAGCTTATTTAGTTTACACCTTTTTTAAATAAAAAGCACGCTATTGAATTTGCTTTTTCAGCCTACTTGTCTTCCGGCTTCTTCATGGACATGGTTGAAGGAGTGAAAGATGAGCCTTCGATGCCGTAGTGGCGGCGCAGGAGCCAGCGCAGGCCGTAAGCAGCCGCGGCCACGATCAAGTCAGCCCAGCCAGGCAGAACCGGGTTGATGACCTGCAAGGCCGGCAGCGACAGGACGAAGACCACCAGCATCAAGGCCACGATGGAGCCGACCCCGGCCCCGATAACCTTGCCCCAGCTGGTCTTGCCGTTCTTGCTGCTTGGCTGGATCCAGCTTTCGTACTTGCTGAAGAACCAGCCCATGCCGATCCCCATGATCAAGAGGGTCAGGATCCCAGAGCCGGAGGCAGTGGACTTGTTGTCGCCCGAGAAGGCTTGAATCAGCCCGAACATCAGGGTCAAGATGGCCGTATAGATCAGGCCACCGTCAACGGTAATGATCCAGGCTGGCACCTTTTGCGGCTTGACTTCCGGGTGCAGGATCCGGTCAGCCAGAACCTTGGGGGACGCCCCATAGAGGACGTTGGCCGGTTGGCCCTTGACCTGGGCTTCCAGAATTTCCGGCAGCCGCTTGGAGATTTCCGCTTCCGCCTTGCTCTCGCTCATCCCGCCAGCCAGCAGGGCCTTGCGCAGACGGTAGAGGTAGTCCTTGTTCTTGTTGGACAAGCGGTCCTTGGCCGCTTTCGCGCCGGTCCCTTGCACGACTTGCTTTTCGGCTTGTTCAGTTTCTTGCTTTTTTTCGCTCACTTGTAGCCTCCTGATTAAACGTTAAATCTGAATTCAATGATGTCGCCGTCTTGAACCTCATAGTCCTTGCCTTCCAGGCGCAGGCGGCCGGCTTCCTTGATCTTCTGCATGCTTTCGTATTGGTCCAGGTCAGCGAAGGAAACGACCTCGGCCCGGATAAAGCCACGTTCAAAGTCGGAGTGGATGATCCCGGCAACTTGCGGAGCCTTCATGCCTTGGTGGAAGGTCCAGGCCCGGGTTTCCTTGCCGCCGGCCGTGAAGAAGGTTCTCAGACCCAGCAGGTGGTAGGCAGCCCGAATCAGGCGGTCCAAGCCAGATTCCTTAACCCCTTCGGCAGCCAGCATTTCTTCCTTTTCATCATCGTCCAGGCCGGCAATTTCTTCTTCGATTTCCGCGGAAATGCCCAGGCATTCAGCGCCTTCCTTGTCGGCGTGGGCCTTGACGATTTGGTAGTACTTGTCGCTTTCCGGATCAGCCATTGAGCTTTCGGCGATGTTAGCCACGTAGATGACTGGCTTTGAAGTCAGCAGGAAGAGGCCCTTGACGATCTTTTGCTCATCTTCCGTGAACTGGATGGAGCGGACTGGGTCGCCGGCTTCCAGAACCGGCTTGATCTTTTCCAAGACATTGTATTCAGCCATGGCTTCCTTGTCCTTTTGCTGAGCCATCTTCTTGACCTTGCCGATGCGGCGGTCGACTGAGTCCAGGTCAGCGTAGACCAGTTCCAGGTTGATGGTGTCGATGTCTTCTTCCGGGTCAACCTTGCCGGAGACTGAAGTGATGTTTTCGTCGTCAAAAGCACGGACTACGTGCACGATGGCGTCAGTTTGGCGGATGTTTTCCAGGAACTTGTTGCCCAGGCCTTCACCCTTGGAAGCCCCCTTGACCAGGCCGGCGATGTCCGTGAATTCAAAAGTCGTGTGGACGACCTTCTTGGCTGGGATCAGTTCTTGGATCCGGGCCAGGCGGGCGTCTGGCACTTCAACCATCCCCACGTTTGGTTCAATCGTGGCGAAGGGGTAGTTTGCCATTTCCGCCCCTGCCTTGGTGATAGCGTTAAACAAAGTTGACTTGCCGACGTTTGGCAAACCGACGATACCAGCAGTTAAAGCCATATTTCTGTTTTCCTCTTTCTATCTGCTTGCTAATTTTTACCTTATTGTCTATTTTGGAATTTTTGCCCTCTAGTAGTTGTACTACTTGAAGTTTGGCCGCGCAATCTCCTCTTTGGCGACATAGTGCGCCAATTTGCGATTGACGGGGTCATTAGCCTTGGTCAGGACCTTCTTGGCCCGTTTGGTGAAGTCGCCCCGGCTCATCATGACCACGTGCCCGCAGCCCATGCATTTGAGGCGGATGTCCGCCCCGACCCGCATGACTTCCCAGTTGTTGGTCTGGCAAGCATGCGGCTTCTTCATTTCCACCGTGTCTGCTAAATCAAAAGAAAAGTTCTTATTCATCGAGATTCACACCTAACAAATCCAGAATTCTGTTCAGCTCCTCTGGCGAGGCAAAATCAATGGACAAGTGGCCCTTGCCCCGCTTAGTTTCAGAGATGTTGACCGGAGCGCCGAACTTGGAAGCCAGCTGGCTTTCACTGGCCTTAATGAAGGCCGACTTGCCCGCGCTCTTCTTCTTTTGCTTCTTGCCCCGCTCATTCATCTGGGCGACCACGGCCTCGACCTTGCGGACCGGCATCCCCTCCTTGACGACTCGCTTGGCCAGGCCGTCAATGGCCTCCTTGTCCTTTAAGCCCAGCAGGGTTCTGGCCTGGCCCATGGACAATTGCCCGTGCTGCAGCAAGGCCTTGGTCTTCTGCGGCAGGGTCAAGAGGCGGAGGTAGTTGGTGATGTAAGGCCGGGACTTGCCCATCTTCTTGGAGACCTCTTCCTGGGTCAAGCCGAGGTTCTTCTGCAGCATCTCGTATGCCTGGGCCTCTTCCAGCGGGGTCAGGTCCTCTCTTTGCAGGTTTTCCAAGATGGCCACTTCCATCATCTGGCTCTCGTCAAACTGGCGGATGATGGCCGGAATGGTGGTCTTGCCGGCCAGTTCCGAAGCTCGGAAGCGCCGCTCGCCGGCAATGATCTCATAGCCGCCCACGGACCGGCGGACGATGATTGGCTGCAGGACCCCGTTTTCCTTGATGGATTCCGCTAATTCGCCCAGCTTTTTTTCATCGAAATTCTTCCGCGGCTGGTAGGGGTTGGGCCGGACCTCTTCCAAAGGGAGGTCTTCAATCTCCTCGGCCGGCTTGACCTGGGGCTCCTCTTCAAAGAGGGCGCTCAAGCCCCGGCCCAGGCCCCCCTTCTTCTTGACTTCTTTCTTGTTCTTGCTATTTCTTGAGTCTCTTGCCATGTGCCTTTAATACCTCTTTTGCTAAGTCGTCATATACCTTGGCGCCGCGGGAGTTCGGGGCGTATTCCGTAATCGGCTCGCCGTAGCTTGGTGCTTCGGCCAGCTTGGTGATCCGGGGGATGATCGTCTTGTAGACCCGGTCGCCAAAGTATTCCTTGACCTGCTGGACCACGTCAGCCCCCAGGTTGGTTCTGGCGTCCAGCATGGTCAGCAGGACCCCTTCCACGCCCAGGTTCTTGTTGAAGTGCTTTTGAACCAGGCGGATGGTGTTGAGCAATTGGCTCAAGCCTTCCATGGCGTAGTACTCGCTTTGCACGGGAATCAGGATGGACTGGCTGGCCGTGAAGGCGTTGATCGACAGCTGGCCTAAGGATGGGGGACAGTCGATAAAGATAAAGTCGTACTTGTCGCCCAGGTCATCGATGGCCCCTTTCAGGCGGGTTTCCCGGGCCATCATGCTGATCAGCTCGGTCTCTGCCCCAGCCAGGTTGATGGTGGCCGGCACGATGTCCAGGTTCTTGGCGCTGGTCTTTTTGATTGCTGAAGCGATCGGAATCTCGTCAACCAGGACGTTGTAGATGTCGTATTCAATCGTTGATTTTTCAATCCCCAGCCCTGAGGTGGCATTGCCCTGGGGGTCGATGTCCACGATCAGGACCTTGTAGCCGCGCTTGGCGATTGAGGCCGCCAAGTCGATCGTGGTCGTGGTCTTGCCCACGCCCCCTTTTTGATTGGCAATTGCAATGACGCTTCCCATGCTAGTCCTCCTTCTTTACGGCCGGCTTCTTGCTCTTGGCCGCTTTCTTCTTTGCCGGATCCTTCATCACGATAGTGATGGAGTATTCGTCCCCGTCCTTTTGTTCTGCAACCTTGACCTTGATTCCGGACTGCTTGGCCAATTTGACGGCTTCCTTGATCGTGTTGATCTGGACCCGCATGTCATGACTCATCCGAAAGACCTTGCGCTTTTCCTTAGGCTTGGCCGGCCCTTCCAGCAACTTGGCTACCAGTTCTTCGGTCTGCTTGACGTTCAGCTTGTCGCTCAAGATCTGCTCCAGGGCCTGCTTTTGCTGGTCGCTGCTTAAAGCCAGCAGGGCCCGGCCGTGGCGGGCGGTAATGGCGCCGCTGGCCAGAGCCTCCTGGATTTGGGGATCCAGCTTGAGCAGGCGCAATTTGTTGGCCACGTAGGACTGGGACTTGCCGATGTCCTTGGCCAGCTGGGCCTGGGTCAGGGAGTTGAGCTCCATCAGGTTTTCGTAGGCCGTGGCCTCATCGATTGGGTTCAAGTCTTCGCGCTGGAGGTTTTCGATCAGGGCCAAAGAAGCGGTCTGCTGGTCAGAGAGGTTGTTGACGATGGCGGGAATTTTTTCCCAGCCTAAGGACTGGGCCGCTCTGAAGCGCCGCTCGCCGGCAATGATCTCATACTCTTCCCCGTCTTCCCTGACGATGATTGGCTGCAAAAGCCCCTCTTCGCGCAAGGTCTGGGCCAGCTCGTTGATGGATTCAGAGCTGAAGGCATGACGCGGCTGGAAGCGGTTGGGGTGGATCCGGGCTAGCGGCAGGTCCTGGATCTGCTTGTTCTTTGGAATTTCGTTGCGATGAAAAAAGCCAAAAGCCATGATTTGACCTCCATTCCTAATCAATTACAAAGGCTTGCGGTTCGGCGTGCCGGCCTGGCGCGGGTACTTGGCCGGGGTCTTTTTGACCTTGTCGACCACGACGATGGTCCGCTCCTCCTCAGTCCCGGCCAGGGTGAATTCCTGGCTGAAGGAGACCTTGCCGCCCAAGGTATCCAGGGCCTTTTTGGCATCAGCCAGCTCACTGGCGGCCTTTGGCCCCTTAAGGGCGACGAACTTGCCGCCGGTCTTGGCCAGCGGCAGGCAGTACTCGCTTAAAACGGACATTCTGGCCACTGCCCGGGCCGTCACCAGGTCAAACTGCTCCCGGTAGGCTGGGTTCTGGCCAACGTCTTCCGCGCGCCCGTGAACCAGCTCAACCCCGCTGATTTCCAGCTTGTCCAGCAATTCTTGCAGGAACTTGAGCCGCTTGCCCAGAGAGTCGACGATGGTCAAGCGCAAATCCGGCCGCAGGATCTTGATTGGCAAAGACGGGAAGCCCGCCCCGGCCCCCACGTCGCAGACCTTGGCCCCTTCGGTGAAGACTTCCGGCACCAAAAGCAGGGGCGTGAGCGAGTCGTAGAAGTGCTTGAGGTAGACTTCGTCCTCTTCCGTGATCCGGGTCAGGTTCACGTGCTCGTTGACCGTGATCAATTCTTTAAAATAAGTTTTAAATTGTTGCTCTTGCTTGGCAGACAATTTAAGATTATGGTTTGATAATGTAGTCGCAAAAAGTTCAGGATTCAATTTTTCCACCTGTGAAACCGTGTTTCACACCCTTAAATTTAACGCAAAAGACTATGTTTCGCAAAAATAATTGTTACACAAACTATCTTAACAATTATGGAGTATTTTTGGCACCAGGTCAAAATATTTCCGCCAGATTTGGAAGATTTGTTCCACAGAGTAAAGAGGGATTTTAATGTCAATCGTTATTACCTTGCTAGTTATAACCTATCTGGTCTACCAGACCTATAAAGGCTACAATGTCGGCTTCTCCAAGCGGATCATCAACCTGATCTTCGCTGGGGTCGTCTTCATGATCGCCATTATGCTGCAAAACCCGATCGGGAACATGATTTACAAGCAGGCTGTGGGTGAAGCTGGCATCAGCGCTACCTTAAGCATCAGGGATGAGCTGATCCTGCAGGGTTGCCGCTTCGCTGCCTTCTTCGTCCTTTTGTTCGTTGGCAAGCAGCTGTCCAAGATCGTCAAAGGCTGGCTGCCGGAACGCCAGGCCCAGGTTGGCTTCACCAAGGTCCTGGACTCAACCGCCGGCGCCTTGGTCTCCTTCGTGGCCGCCTACTTCTTCATGTACGTGGTCCTGTCCATCGTCAACGCGCTCGGCATTGCCCAGCTGAGCTCCGCCATTTCCAGCTCGCCATTTTTGAGCTTCATCGTCAACTCCACACCCGGCCTGTCCACCGGGGTCTTCAAGACCCTGTTCAGCGTCAGCCGGACCACTGCTTAAAAAAACTGGAAGACCAGCCGGTCTTCCAGTTTTTTGTTTGCCTGGGTACGCGGCGGTGAGGCGGTTGGATGCGGTAAAAACGGGGATCGCTTGGGGATGAATCGTGCTTGGCTACGGTAAAAACGGGGATCGGTTGGGACGAATCGTGCTTGGCTACGGTAAAAACGGGGAGCTTTTTAGACAAATCGCACTTGGTTGCGGTAAAAACGGGGAGCTTTTTAGACAAATCGCGCTTGGCTACGGTAAAAATGGGGATCGGTTGGGACAAATCGCGCTTGGCTACGGTAAAAATGGGGATCGGTTTGGACAAATCGTGCTTGGTTGCGGTAAAAACGGGGATAATCATTTCTTTGAACCCCGATTTTTACTGAATCAATACGTTTTTTCAAATTTTGAGCCCCGCTTTTTACTGAGCCAAGACGTTTTTTCGATATTTGAGCCCCGATTTTTACTGAACCAAGACGTTTTTTCGATATTTGAGCCCCGCTTTTTACTGAGCCAAGACGTTTTTTCGATATTTGAGCCCTGCTTTTTACTGAACCAAACCGTTTTTTCGATATTTAACCCCCGTTTCTTACTGAACCACGAAGATTCCCTGGGGGAGTGCTACAGTTTGAGACTTTGCTGGACTGAGTTCTGAGATTTTCGACTTAGTTAGGGACTTTGCGGGGATGAGTTTCGCGAGTTTTGGCTTAGTTGAGGACTTTGCGGGGATGGATTTCGTGATTTTAGCTTTAGTTAGGGACTTTGCGGGGATGAGTTTCGCGAGTTTTGGCTTAGTTGAGGACTTTGCGGGGATGGATTTCGTGATTTTAGCTTTAGTTAGGGACTTTGCGGGGATGGATTTCGTGATTTTAACTTTAGTTAGGGACTTTCCGGGGATTTTTTCCTAAAAAGACATCCAACTGCGACCGATTTGCAAAAAATTTGCCCCATAAAGTACCCAACTACTGGGGTTTTGACAAAATCGAGCCCCGGAAAGTACCCAACTACTGGACTTTTGACGAAATCGAGCCCCGGAAAGTACCCAACTACTGGACTTTTGACGAAATCGAGCCCCATAAAGTACCCAACTACTGGGGTTTTGACGAAATCGAGCCCCGGAAAGTACCCAACTACTGGACTTTTGACGAAATCGAGCCCCGGAAAGTACCTAACTACTGGGGTTTTGACGAAAACGAGCCCCGGAAAGTACCCAACTGCTGACATTTTGACAAAAGTGTTCACCCGACACCAAAGCAAAACCCTGTCACCGACCGTGACAGGGTTGTTGCTATACTAATATTTCAAGCCAACTTGTTCGACAGTTTCGTCATTGTAAACGTAGACGGCACCCAGACGCTGGTCGTTGACCCAGCCATTGATTGGCGCGCCCGCGAAGAAGCAACGCTTGCACTCAATTTCGGCATCCACGGAATTCTTCGTGAAGGTCGTGACCCCGGCAACCTTGGTCTCAACCGGGTAGCCGGTCCGGGAGTCGATCAGGTGGTGGTACTTGTGCCCGTCAACTTCCAAATAGCGCTCATAAGTCCCGCTCGTTACCACGGAACATTCCGGAATCATGACGGCATCAATGTTCTCGCCCCGCGGCTTGATCGGGTCCTGCACGCCAACCGTCCACATGCCGTTCGCGCGCTTAGGACATGGGTTGACAAAAAGCACGTTGCCACCCAGGTTGATAATTCCGGCTTCTACTCCATAAGCCCGCCACAAGTCGCGGATCCGGTCGGCCGTCCAGCCCTTGGCGATCCCACCCAGGTCCAGCTCCATGCCAGCCTTTTTCAAAAAGACGGAGTGGTCGTCGTCATTCAATTCCACCATCCAAGGGTTGATCAAGTCCATTTTTTCCTTGATCTCGCGCTCATCCGGCACCCGCGCGCCCTTGAAGCCAATGGACCACAGCTTGACCAAAGGCCCGATCAGGGCATTAAAGCCAAAATTCTCCCGGCTGGTCTCCACGGCCAGCTTGATCAAGCCATAAACCGGACTGGAGACTTGAACCGGCTCCTTGCCAGCCGCATCGTTGACCCGGGTCACTTCTGAAAGACCATAGCGGGCATCGTCCGGCTTGCGGTTGACCGTCAAAATGTCTTCAAAATGATCCACCAGATCGCAGGTCTGCTGCAGAATGCCTTCCGTGTCTTCCCGGGTCCCGAAAATCTGGAAGGTCATGTGGGTCCCCATGGCCTTGTGGGACGCGGAAACCTGATCGGTTGAAATATACTTGATAATCCCCATCGTTAATCCTCTTTTTTCTCTATCTGCATCTGCTTTTTTCACTTACTTTTTCTATTCCAAATACAAGTCCCGCAGGCGCTCCTGCATCCCCGGACCCACGCCCAGCTGGTTGACGATAAAGTGGTCCAGGTCCCCGTACTTCTCCTGAATCAGCAGCAAGGCCGCGTCCAGGTACTCATTGTTGACCGTCCCCAGCGACCTTAAGTTGGCGCGGAAGATCAGGTTGTCGCCCCGCTCCACGCATTCGCGGTCCCGCCGGGCCCGGTAGTCGTTCAAAAGCGGCCCCGAAGCCAAATAGTCCTGCCGGATCGTCTCCAGATCCACGCCCAGAATATAAAGAATAAAGACCGTGGACATGCCGGTCCGGTCCTTGCCTTCTGAGCAGTGGAAAATCGTGCCGCCCGTTTCCTGCTGGGCCAAAAAGGCCAGCAGGTCGTGGAAGGCCGCCTGGGAATGCGGACGCGAAACCATCTTCTGGTAGGAGCCGATCATATGGCGAAAGCCAGCCAAGGGCTTGGTCGCGTACATGTCAGCCAGATCCTCAAAACTGGCCCCCGCCTGGGTCTGGTCCCGGCTGCTGATCGGAATATGCACGGAGGCGATCCCGTCGACCAGCCGGTCCGGCCGCTTGACGCACTCCTGCGGCGAGCGCAGGTCAATAATCGTCTTGACCCCATAAGCGCGCAGAAAATCCGCGTCCTCCTGGCTTAATTTGGCCACGGTCCCGGTCCTGAGCAGGCGTCTTTTCTTGATCTTGCGTCCGGCATAGCCAACATACCCTCCCAGGTCGCGCGGGTTGCGGACGGTCTTCAGCGGCAGCAGGTCGACTGGCATGACAATCCCTCCTATTTTCCTTCTCTTGCTACTTTTTCGCTTAACTTCAAGCGAGTTCTTAGTCTTATCATAAGATAATTTGCCAAAAAGGCCAAAAGAAAACGGACAGCAGAGCCGCCCGTTTTCCCACTGAAATTCACTTTTGTCTTATCTCAGCCTTACGCTTACTTTGCTGCTTGCGAAACAAACTTGAAGAAAGCATCCATCACCTTATCCAATTGCTTGACGGAGCCTTCGTCGACCAGTTCGCCGCTTTCCTTGTTAAAGCTGGAGAATGCCCGGCCGATCAACAATTCGTTGCCCGGCAGAACGTTGGCGCTCATGTCTGGGGAAAGCAGAATTTCCCGCAAGTCTTCCTGGGCACGTGAAGCACCTTGACCGCCAAGGGAAACGCCAACCACGCAGGCTGGCTTCATGTTCATGACGTCAGCGCCGGCGTGGGAGCCCAGCCATTCCAAAGCGCTCTTCAAAGCAGCTGGCACGGCGTGGTCGTATTCTGGCGTCGCGATGATGACCCCGTCAGCTTCCTTGACTTGCGCGCGCAAGGCAGCGACCTTGTCATCGCCCTTGCCTTCCTTGTAGAAAGCTGGCAGGCCGTCAATTTCCACGACCTCGATGTCCGCCTTGTCGCCGTAGCGCTTGGCGATGAACTTGCACAGCAGACGGTTGAATGAAAAGTCTGCGTTGGTACCAACAATTGCTAATAATTTCATTTCAAGCCTCCGCTCCTACTTCGTGATTTGGGCATACCAAGCGTCGACTTCTTCAAAGAAGTGGTCCAGGAACTTCACGGTCCCTTCCACCTTCAAGTCGCCGTTTTCGTCAAAGTCTTCCGGTGCCAGCCCCATCATGAATTCATCGTCGTTGAAGACCGTTGGGTGCAGGCCTGGAGACGCCAAAATCGTCTTCAGCTTGGTTTGTGAGCGCGCCCCGCCTTGGGCCAAAGGAGAGGTTGAAACGACAACCACTGGCTTCCCGTTGAAGGGGTGCGTGTTGGTTGAGAGCCATTCCAAGGCGCTCTTCAAGGCGCTGGTAACTGAGTGCTGCTGTTCCGGCGACCCGATCAAGACCAGGTCAGCGTCAGCGACTTGCTGGCTGAGCTTGGCCACGTCCTCGGGGTCTTCCTGCCCTTCCTTGAACATCGGCAGGCCTCTGACGGTCGCGAATTCAAAATCATACTTGCCGGCAAAGTGCTTGGCGATGAACTTTAATAAAGTTTCATTGTAAGACTTTTCGGCGTTTGATCCGCTTAAAGCTAAAACTTTCATATAAACCACCTTTCAGATTTTCCATTACTTCCCCTATTATACCGAAAGATCCAAACGGTGATTACTGTTTTTTGTGAAAAAGTTGCAAGCATTGACGATTTTGCGAACTATTTAAGTTTTTTAAATCGTTCAAAAAGTGCAAAAAAGCCGTCGTTCCCGTTCCATCGCCAATGTCAGCGATTGCTCTTGCCTCGTTTTGGCAAATTGCCCCGTCCTTTTCTTGAAAAGTGCCAGCAGCTTTCTGCGGCTTTTTTAAGACTTTGATCAAGCAATCACTAATCAAGCAGTGATTTCATGAAAAAGGTCAAACAGGAATGCGGCTATTCGCTTGCCTTGTCCTGCAACTGCTTCAAATGCTGGTTCAAGTGCTGGTCCAGGAGGTTGACGATGCTGTCCTGGTCATATTCCAGCAGCCCATCCACCAGCATGACGGCCATCCCGTTGACCAGGATCCAATTGAAACGGGTCAGACAGTCCAAGTCAGGCTCAGGCAAGTCTGGAAACTGCTCCTTGACCTTGTCTTTCCCAACCTTGATCAGGCAATCCTTGATCAGCTGATCGCCAAAGCGGCCCTTGACGAACAAGCTGGAAAACAGGCTCCGGTGGTGGCGGGCAAAATTCAGGTAGGACAAGTCTAGATCATAAACCGGCTGGCTCACGTAGACCTTCTGCAGGGTCTTTTCCTGCAAGTTGCTGGTGATCCGGTCCAGAACCTCCCGCCGCAGGCTGGTCATGTTCCTGAATTCCAGGTAGATTGGCTGGGTGGAAAAGTGGCCCTGCTTGGCGATGCTCCGGGCGGTCACGCTCTCCAAGCCGTCCTTCAGGGCCAGTTTATAGGCTATGTCCAATATTTTCTCACGATCAATCTCTTTTCTTCTTGCCATCCGACTGCTCCATCTATCCCCAAAATATCTTTTTTGCCACTTTCATATAAGCTGTAAATATTATTTCCTCATTTATTCCGTATTGGTGGCAACCAATAATGTGTGCTCTTATCGTTTATAAGAACCACTTATCGTTTCTCGGGTTATATCTTAGCACAATTTTCAGGGCTCTAATCTCGGCCTTAGATATTTTTTAAACAATTTGACTAAATGGGGTAAAATCTAGAGTATCAGCCCTTAGGGCAACGAAACAGCATGAGCAAGTTTATCAAAAAGAAAGAAGGAAGCAAAAATGACAGAAAAAGTCGGCAGATCCTCCTGCACCTCCATCTTGATCGGGAAGAAAGCCAGCAGCGACGGCAGCGTCATCGTTGGCCGCAATGAAGACTCCAGAACCGCCTGGCCCAAGCATCTGGCCTTCAACCAGCACCAGCTGGCCGATGAAGCGCCCGTCTTCAAGTCGCGCGCCAACAAGTTCCAGCTGACCCTGCCACAGGAAAGCTATGCCTACTCATCAACTCCGGAATGGACCAAGAAGTATGGCGTGTTTGAAGAAGACGGGATCAACGAATTCCACGTGGCCATGAGTGCCACCGAAAGTGCCTACAGCAATGAGCGGGTCCTGGCTATTGACCCCTTCAAGACTGAAGGCGGGATTTTGGAAGAAGCCATGGTAACCGTGGTCTTGCCATACGTCAAGACGGCCCGCGAGGGGGTCCGGCGCTTGGGCGAGATCGTGGAACGCCACGGGGCAGCTGAAGCCAACGGAATCCTGTTTGGCGACCGCGACGAGGCATGGTACATGGAAATCGGCTCTGGCCACCACTGGGTAGCCATCCGCATCCCTGACGACTCCTATGCCGTCGTTGCCAACCAATTGTCCATCCAGGAGATCGACTTCAGCGATCCAGACTCTTTCATGTTCTCCGCCGGCCTGGCAGACTTCGTCTATGACAACCGCCTGTGGCCGCGCGAAGCCAAGTTCAACTGGCGGGACATTTTTGGCACCAACAGCGAAAGCGACCTCCACTACAACACCCCGCGGGTCTGGTACGGGCAAAAGCTCCTGACCCCATCGCTTGTCCAAGAGCCGCAGTCCTTTGAACTGCCATTTTTGCAAAAAGCCGACAAGCCGGTGACGATCGCGGACGCGGAAAAGGTCCTGGGCAGCCACTACAGCAACACCCCTTACGACCTGACCAGCAAGAAGAACGCCGGCCAGGCCACCTTCCGGCCAATCGGCGTCGCCACCACCCAGGAGTCCCACCTCTTGCAGCTCAAGGGCGAGGAGATGTACCACTGGCTGGCCATGGGCGTGGCCTCCCAAAGCGTCTACATCCCCTTCTTCCCGCAAGGGACCAAGGTGCCATACATGTGGGGCAACGGGAAGGAAGAATACAGCCCGAACTCCGCCTACTGGATCTTCAAGCTGGCCAGCGTCCTGGTCGACCGCGACTGGGGCAAGTACGGCAACGACCTGGCCAACGCCCAGGCTGAAGCCAAGCAGAAGGTCAGCCAATTGCGGCATGAATACGAGCAAAAGCTGCACCAGGCCCAAGAGCCGGCAGCCGTAGCCGCGGTCGCGGACGAAGCCAACGCCAAGATGGCCAAGGCGACGACTGACATCTACAACAAGCTGATCAGCCACCTGATTACCGCCCAAACCGGTGATTCACCGCTGCGCTTCCAGATGGATCCTAACTTGTAGGATAAAAATGAGTCTGGGGGAAAATCTAACGAATAAAAAGGCTTCTAGAAGTGTAAAACTTCTGGAAGCCTTTTTTATGATCACAGCAAACCGATTTTTCCTACATTCGATTGCCCAAATACAAGACGCTCATCTAGATTAGATGAGCGTCCTAAGTCAATGTCTTAACTTAATGATATTGAGTTTTTCCCAGACTCATTTTTTTATTTCAGCTGAGGTAGCTGATGGTCTGGACCGTCCGCTTGGCGTTGATCTCCCTGAAGAAGACCGGCACCGAGATCCCTTTCAGGATCTGGTCGTTGGTATAGGTCACGATCACCGTATCGTCATAGCCGAGCCCCCGGAGCAGCTTGCGGTTCATGGTCGCCAATAGCTGGCCCTTTTTGACTTCCTGGCCAGCTTCAACCAGAATGTCGCAGCCGCCCCCGCCCAGTTCTACCGTGTTCAAACCCAGGTGGATCAAGAGATCGAGTCCTTCTTTGGTCCGGATGCCAATCTCATGGTTGGTCGGAAACAAGGAAGTAACCGTACCATTCAAGGGAGCGTAGATCAAGTCGCTGGACGGCTGAACCGCGAAGCCCTCGCCCAGTCCCTTGCTGGCAAAAATCTCATCATTGACGTCCTCGAGCGGGAACAGCCTGCCCTGGACCGGAGCCAGAACCTTGCTCAGCCGGGCCCTGCTCTTTAGCAAATCAAAAATTCTAAACATAAATCAACCTCAAAATGATATTCAGACTAAAATATGTAAGCGCAATCATCACTGTCTAGTTTATCATTTTGATGGTAGATTTACTATTATTTTTAATGGATATTTTCCAAAGTCAATTCACCGCCAAAGGCTTCCAAGCGATCGACTTCAGCCAGGTTGATCTGGCCAGCAAAAGTCTCGTACTTGCCAGACGGGTATTGCTCAAAGCTTAAGGCATCCCCTTCCTTGCTCTTCAAGACGCCATATTCTGCTTCTTCCTCATCTTTCATGACAAAGGATACGACTTGACTGTCAGCTAATTGCCAGAAGTCCTGCATCTGCTTGATATTTGCTACTTTATCTTGAACTTCAAATGGATCTTCTAATCCTCTTTCCTTAAGCTGGTGCCGGCAACGGCTGATATCTTGCAAATACTCTGATTGATCAATTACTCTGTCAACGGCCGACTTCTTAACCAGCAGCAAAGAGTCATCCCGGCCAATTTCGTCGACGGTCAAATACAAGCTGAAGTCGTCATCAGCACACAAGCGCCGGCCAACCGCGAATGAATCAGGATCTTCTTTCAGATGAACTTCGCACAGATTTTCAGCCGCTGAGTCTGAAGAAAAATCCTTCTTAAACTTAGGATTGTCCAGCAGCCATTCACCTGAAAAAGCGGCTAGCCGCCGAAGTTGACTGACAGCAACTTCTCCTGCAAAAGGCTGGTATTTGCCAGATGGATATGCCGCAAAGCTGACTTGCCCGTCAGAAATTTCATCAATATAGCCCCATTGCTGGTAGTCTTCGCCTTCCAGGCCAAAATATACAACCTGCCCAGGCAATAAGTCCATAAAGCTTTCAACTGACTTGATTAAGCTAACTTTGTCTTCCAGCTTGAAAGGATCTACCAGGCCTTTTTTCGTTAGTAGCTTCCGCCGGCGATGGATCTCTGCCAAATAATCTGATTGATCCAACAGCCGCGTGACCGCTGACTTTCTGATCAAGAGCAGGGAATCATCCCGGCCCAACTCATCCAAAGTCAAGTAGAGCTGCCAGCTGTTTTCTTCAAACAACAAGCGGCCAACTTCGAAGCTGTCATCATCAGCACCAGTATAGATTTCGTATAACTTTTCCATCCCTATCGACCTCGTTTTCTCTATCCCATATTTTTTTACAATTATTAGCATACTCGCTTTCAGCCGAAAAAGGACGAAAAACTCAAATCCGGTCGCTTTTCTGCGCATCCGGTCAAAAATTAAGTGATGACAGAACTTTTCGGGAATCCAAACTTGAAAAAGTACCCAACTCCCCCAAACCCACGCGCCGCATCTCCAAAAAGAAAAAGTGTTGACCAACTACTCAGCCGAGTAGCCGTTCAACACTTTTTTCAGATTATTTTCTTTGCGTCAGCTGGCCGTCCATCATGTCATAGATGTGGTCAGCGTATTTTTCCAGCCGCGGGTCATGGGTGACCAAAATGATCGCCTTCCCGTGGTCCTTGGCCAGCTTCTTAAACAAGCGGCCGACTTCTTCCACCCGCTCACTGTCCAAAGATGCCGTTGGCTCATCGGCCAGCAAAATCTTCGGGTTGGCGTACATGGCCCGGGCGATTGCCACCCGCTGCTTCTGCCCGCCTGACAGGTTTTCGGGATACTTTTTGACCAGGTTCTCAATCCCCAGATCAGCCAGCAGGCTGGTCAATTCTTCCTTGCTCAAGTTGCCGCTCTTCTTGACCTTGTCCACCAGCTGGAACTGTTCCTTAACCGTCAAGTACGGTACCAGGTTGTAAGCTTGCAAAACAAAGCCCAGCTTGTTCAAGCGCAGGCGGCTGCGGTCCTTTTCCTTCAGCTGGCTGATGTCCTGGCCGTCGATTTCCACCTGCCCGCTGGTGGCGCTTTGCAAGGCGCCCATGATCGTCAAAAGGGTGCTCTTCCCGGCCCCGCTCGGTCCCATCAACAGAACCACGTTGCCAGTGTCGGCGCTAAAGTCGACCCCGCGCAGGGCAACCGTTGCCGCATCCCCTTGCCCGTAAACTTTCTTCACGTTCTTGATTTCAATCGCTGCCATCTTAGCCTCCAATTGCCTGTACCGGGTCAATCTTCAAAATCGTTCTGACTGGGTTAAGCCCGCCCAGCAGAGCCATCAACAACATCCCGCCAATTGCCGCGGCAAAAATTTCCGGCGTAAAGGCCATCGGCGCTGATGCCGGCATAGCGGCCGCCGTGCCCCAGATGGCCAAGAGGGCCAAGACCAAGGCGCTCGTTACCAAAAGCAGGCTCTGGCTGACCGTGGCCCAGATCAAAGTCTTGGCCGGCACCCCTTGCGCCCGCAATACCGCGTAGTTCGGCAATTTCTGGATGGTCAGAATGTACAAGAAGACCGCCACGATTACCAGGGAAATAATGAACATAAAGGCAATCATCAATTCAAAAGTCAAATTCTGTTCAGAGTAGCCCGGCAGCTTCTGGATGAACTTGTTGACTGGGTAAGACTTGAAGTGCTTGTCCTTGACAGAGAGCTTGCGCTGGGAAATGATCCCGGAAGCCTCAATCCCTGGCGCCACGTTCTTCAATTCCTTCCATGCTGGCAAAAAGCCATATATGATCGGCTCAATGTTGATCTTGGCATCCTTGACGAAGCCCACGATCTTGTACTTGTGGTCTGACCCGTTCAAGGTCACCTTGTCGCCCAGCTTGTAGCCCTTGTCCTTAAAGCGGCTGTCAGCCGTGACCTCGTACTTGCTCTTAGCCCGGCGGCCAGCGATTAAGTCCTGGTCCTTGTAGATGAACTCACCCTTCTTAACCCCCAGGTACTGGGCGTTGATCCCGGTCTTGCCCTTCTTCTTGGCCACTACCTGCAGTTCGCCGACTACGGCTTCCTTGTCGGTCAAGTCGACCTTCTTCAAGTCGTCCTTGGTCAAAATTGAACTGTTCATGGACAGGTTGGCGCTCTTGTTCAAGACCACGCTCTTGGTCTGCCAGCTCTCAAGCGCCACCGTGTTTTCCCGGGCCAGGCCGTAGGCCAGTCCCCAGGTCGCCAGAATCATATAGGCGATCAAAAAAATCATAAAGACGATCAGGCCATAGCGCTTTTTCTCATGCTTGATCTCTTTTAAAGCTAAAAACATAGTTTTTCCTTTCCCTTGCCTACTCGATCAGGGCCAAAGCCTCCTTGAGCCGCTTGAGGTACTCATCGGCATGGTCCGGGTCGAGCAGGGCACATCTGATTGTCTCGTGGGAAAAAAGCATGGCCGCCCACATCTTCGCCGGAAGCTTGCGCTGGCAGCGCAGGGACGCCGGCTGCTTCTCCTTGACCGCGGCCTCATTGGCCACGTAGTGCATCCGGGCCAGGTCGTAGTACTCGCTGTCCTTGACCTGCTTGAGGAAGTCCCAGGTTGCCCGGTAGATCTCTTCGCCGTCAAAAGACTTCGGCGAAAAGCCCGCGTGCAGGTGGACCAGCGCCGTCTTCAACGTGTAGGCGTAGGCATCCGGCAAGCCGTCAAAATACTTGTAGAAGGCCCCACGGGCAATGCCCGCCTCCTTGACGATCCGCGCTACTTGCGCCCGCTCCAGGGGGTAGGCGGAAAACTCGTGCAGCAGGGCTTGGGTGACCCGCTCCTTCTTCTCGGCTTTCAGGTTTTCAAACGTTGCTTTGACCATTGCTTGTTTCTGTCTCCTTTGGTGACACCGTGTCACCTCTCACTTATCTACTTTACTACAAAGTGACACCGTGTCAATCTTTCTTTTTAGCTTTCTGAAAAAATTATACTAGAAGCGTCCCGATTCTGGCGCCTTCATAAAAATTCGCCAAAAAAAGACCAAGAGATCATATCTTGGTCTCTTGGTCTTCATCTTTTGAACTTACCATTGCTTATGTGATGCTGCTGGTAATGTTACTTGAATGTTGTTCTTGTTCGAATAGTTTGTTGTTTGATTAGTTGATAGTTATTTAATTACTTGCCTTCCAGAGGGAAGATCTTGTCAGGGTTGATGACGCCGTTTGGATCAAGCAGCTTCTTGACGCTTCTGAGCAAGTCAGTGTAGTCCTTGCCGTAGAAGTCGTCGAAGTAGCTTTCGCGGGCGTAGCCAACCCCGTGCTCACCGGAGATGTTCCCGTCAACGGCCTTGGCGGTCTTGTAGAGTTCGCTGATGACCGTGTCGCGGTTCTTGATGAATTCTTCATCAGTCATTTCGTCAGAGCAGATGTAAATGTGCAGGTTCCCGTCGCCAGCGTGGCCGAAGTTAGGGATCCGCATCCCCAGCTCGTCTTCCAGTTCCTGGATTCTTTCCAGCACGTCAGGGATCTTGTTGATTGGCACGGAAACGTCGACTTCGTCCATCTTTGGCGTTGACTTCTGAATTGCCAGCAAAAGCTGCTCACGGGCGCTCCAGATCAGCTTGGCCTGCTCACTGCCGGCGTCAAGGACGACGATTTTGCCAGCCTTGAAGGCCGCGGTCGTCTTGGCGATTTGATCCAGTTCCGCCTTGACTTCCCCTTCAGTGAAGGCATCCAGGCCGATAATGATAAAGCCGTTCCCGTCCTTGACTGGGAATTCCTTGCCTGAGTAACTTTCCCACAGGTTCAAGACCTTGCGGCCCATGAATTCAACCGTGGTTGGCACCACGCCGGAAGCCAGGATGGCTGGCACGGACTTGATGGCCTCGTTCAAGCTTGGGAATGGAATCAAGGCATTGATGATGGTCTTGGCCCGCGGCATCAGCTTGACCGTAACTTCAGTCACCACGCCCAGGGTCCCTTCAGCACCGATCATCAGGTCCTTCATTGAGTAGCCTGAAGATGACTTGACTGACTTGGAGCCAAAGCGGTAGAGCTTGCCGTCAGTCAAAACCACGCGCAAGGCCCGGATGTGCTCGCGGGTAACCCCGTACTTAACGGCCTTCAAGCCGCCGGCATCGGTTGCCACGTTGCCCCCGATGGTTGCCCAGTGCATGGCTGGCGCTGGCACGTAGGTCAAAGGCTTGTCAGCCAGGAACTCCTCGATGTCCTTCAGGCGAATCCCGGCTTGAACGGTCATGGTCAGGCTTTCTGGCTCGTATTCCAGAATCTTGTTCATCTTGACCATGTCCAAGGAAATCCCGCCGTGAACGGTCAGGTTGGCCCCCATCAAGCCAGTGGAATTGCCGCGGGGCACCAAAGGCAGCTTGTGGTCACTGGCGTACTTGACCACTTGTTGAACTTCTTCGTTGGTCGTTGGCTGGATGACCAGTTCAGGCATGGCCCGGACGGTCTTGAGCTGGTCGTGGTCCCAGTGCTCAGTGACTTCAGTCACGAAGCGGTCAGGATTCGCGATCATGCCGCGCAGGTTTTCAATGTCGCTAGTGGTCAATTTATTGTATTCCATACTTCTCACCTTACAGATTGCCAAAATTATATATTTCAGCTTCTTTTTTAAATAATTACTTACATATTAAAGATCCAATGTCTATTAAACCATATTTGAAAGCGCTGTCAATTCAATTATTTTTTGCACATAGGCAAAATTGGTCTAAAATCGCGCCAGTCCGTGAAAGGGCTTTATGGGGAAATTTTCTTTTCCCAGACTTTGTGAAATATTCCTTTAGTCCAGTTTTTTCTTTTTACTTGCATACTGTTTTCTTATACAATAAAGCCATGTCATTTACAAAGGAGATAATTCATGCTTAATCCGGATTTCGCAATCATCTTAAACTTCAAGCTGGCTGACCCAGAGTCCGCGCCAAGCAAGGCTGACGCCCTGGTCAAGCGGGCCCGGGACATTGGCGCCCGCTGCATCGCCAGCAACAGCCCGGCCGCCTTTGAGGCTGCCTGCGCCAAATACACGGTCAAGAACGTTCCGGCCATGACCGGGCAAAAATATGCCCCAGACACGGTCGTTGATGCCCTGGTGGCAGCCAGAAAGGCCGGCCAGCCGCTGGTCATCGACCTGGATGTCGCTGATGGCCTACAAGAAGACGATCAAGCGGCACTGACGGCCTTGAACAAGTGGATGCATAAATTTGGTCACGTCGTCAACGAAGGGGCGCCATGCGCCTTAGAATGCGATCTGCAAGGGGCCTTTCTCTTAGAAAACCGGCACGTCAGCTACCAGGACTACCTCTTCCTCCACGCGCCCGTTGCCGCCCAAGCCGTCGTTACCGGCCTTGAGCAAGCGCCCAACCGGGTTGAATGGGTTGACGGCCGGGCAGAGGTGCCCTTTGAATTTGCAGCTGGCCAGCTGACCCTTGACCTGGCTGAAGCCAAGGACGATTTTGCCTGGCAGGTCGTCCGCATCCAAGGCCACCGGCCAGAAGATGACCTGGCAGATACCAAGTTTTAGACCTATTCATTTTTTCGACCAATCTCCTGCTTACTTTTTTAAAGCACCAGATTTTCATAATCTTATAATTCGTGCTATACTAAACCCAATTCGGAGAGATAGATTGGAGTTAATATGCCTTCTCGAATGGATTATCACAAGAAAAACAAGCAAAACACCAAGCTTCTGATTGGTGGCGCTGCTGCCGTAATCCTGATCATCATCTTAGGGGTCTTCGGCTGGCAGCAAGCCAAGTCCCACAATGCCGCGGTCAACGCGGCCAACAAGAAGCAGGCTGCTTTTAACAAGACCCACTTCAACCCGAACGTCACCATTTATGGCGTCAAGGTCGGCAAGATGACGGTCGCTAGCGCGACTAAGGCCATCAATGCCAAAGCCTTGAACCAGGTAACCGATACGGACGGCAAGGTGACGGTCTCCCGCAACCCAAAGGTCGAGACCATTACCCAAGCCCAGGTCCAGAAGTACTTTGACAAGCAGCACACGACCTTGACCAACACCCAGCAATACACCTACGTCAACAAGGACATCGACGCGGGCAAGCAGGCCCTGAACAAGGTCCTGGCCGCCACGGTCACTTACAAGGTTGCTGGCAAGAGCTTCAAGCTGGACGCCAAGAAGTACGTCACCAAGGCTTCCTACTACAAGGGCGCCACGCACTTTGAGGACGTCAAGAAGCTGACGGCCAAGCTGGAAAAAATGGACAGCGAAGTCGGCACCTTGGGCAAGAAGTTCAAGTTCAAGACGCCAGCCGGCTCAACCGTTACCGTAACCAACAAGAGCTACGGCTGGGGCATCTACGTCAAGAGCGCTGAAGAGGCCATCTTGAAGGCTTACCAAGACGGCAAGTCCATCATTGACGGCAAGAACCATATCTATGGCAAGGGCTACACCACTGAAGGCCTGGGCTACGGCAAGGCCAACAACGGCTTGGGCCACAGCTACGTGGCGGTGTCAATTGCCAGCCAGGACCTGTGGGTGGTCAAGAACGGCAAGGTCGTCGTTTCGATTCCTGACGTCGTAACCGGGACCGCAAACAGCACTACTGGCGACGCTACCCCTAAGGGCGTCTGGTACATCTTCTACAAGCAGCGGCGCGTCACCCTGCGCGGGACCAACGACGACGGCTCAGCTTACGCGTCAAAGGTTTCCTACTGGATGCCGTTTACCTTGACTGGCTGCGGCCTCCACGACGCTTCTTGGCGGACCGACTGGTCAAGCACCGCTTACCTGGATGGCGGCTCACACGGCTGCGTCAACATCCGGCCAAGCGAAATCAAGTCTGTTTGGGACGCGGTTGACGTCCACATGCCAGTGGTCGTCTTCTAAGACGAAAATTGCATCATAAAAAGGATCTAGTCGCATTTGCGGCTAGGTCCTTTTTTGTGTTATTTGTTTCTGGTATTTTTCTTAGTCCTTGTCAGCCAATTCCATCAGCCTTTGGACAGGCTCGCTCTCCTTGAGCTTTCTCTTGCCCTTCTCCATCAGGATTCCGGCCTGAACCCCCTTCAAGAACGGGGCTGACCGCTTCAAGGCTTGGCCGCCGGCATAGCCCACGGCGAGCAGAAGGGCAATTGTCTTTACATGCTTGATCCTCATCTTTCTCACCCGATTTCTAAAACCCTCCTGACCTTTTTTACACCTATATTGTAGCGCTTTCTTCGCTTGACAACAAAAAACTGTTCCCGGTTTTCACCAGAAACAGTTTTTCCAATTTAACTGCGCTTACTTCAAAGCAGCCTTAACGGCAGCGTTGACCGCGTCCTTTTCGGACTTGATCAAGTCAACCCGGGTAGCGATGACCTTGCGGTCCATCTTGATTTCCCGGTTCAAAAGCATGTCGCTTTCCTTGTCAGTAAAGAAGGCGTTGTATTCGTCGTAGCGTTCCTGGGTCTTGAAGACGCGGGAAATGACGGTGATGAAGGTCGCGAATTCCATGTCGCCGCCAACCGTCTTTTCCATCCAGGCCCATTCGTCTCTGATCCAGTTCCAGGCCAGTTGTTCACCGGCCGGGTTGGACAAAACGCCGCTAAACCAGCCGCACAAGTCCTGCGGCTTAACGATTTCCGCGTTCTCGAACCAGGAGATGATCTTCTTCAGTTCGCCTTCGTCCTTGCTCTTCACGATTGCTGCTTCCAGGTCCATCTTGAATGATGGGTCGCTGGTTGCCTGGTAGAGGCCGATCAGCTTGTCGGTCAGTTCGCTTGAGCCATAGTTTTCAACTTCGTTGATCAAGACATAGGCCCGGATATCAGCGGACAGTTCAGCCAGCTTGTCAGCGTATTCCAGGTAGAGCTCGTGGGCCTGCTTTTCAGACTCAGCGTTGCGGCCGTACAGACTAGCAGACAGGACGTATGGCCGGGTTTGAATGTCTTCGTCGCTTTCGCCAGCCTTTGGCAGCCAGCCTAAGCGGGCAACCTGGTCCTTGGACAGGTCGTTGTACAGGGCGCGCAGGTTCTTGTCGGCCTCGCTGCCTGCTGGGGCAAATTGACGCAGCTTGGCAGCCGTCGTGTACAGGGCATCGCTCACGATATGGCTTTCTGAGTTCTTGAAGAGTTCCAGAACTGGCACCACGTCAGCGTATGACACTTGCTTGCCTTCTGCCAAAAGACGCAGTTCTTGCAGCAATTGCAATTGGGACACTGGATCCAGGTCCTTGGCTTCCTTCATGATGTCATCCATCAAGGTCTGGTCGTACTTCACGATGAAGTGGGAGCTGTTGCCCACGTTCAAGCGCAGGGCGTGGCCGGCTTCTTGGCGCAAAGCCTGGTAGTCGCCCAGGTCAAGTTCGACGTCAGACATGATCTTTGGTGCCTTGAAGTTGGCGTTCAATGGGATTTCCCACTTGCGGCCGACTTCCTTGCCTTCGCCGACAAAGAACTGCTTCTGAGTCAGCTTCAAGTGACCGTCTTCCACGAAGGCGTTGACGACTGGATAGCCTGGCTGGTCCAGCCAAGTGTGCATGATTTCGCCGATGTTCAGGTCGGTTGCCGTTGACAAGGCATCCCACAGGTCATCGCCGGCAGCGTTGCCGAACTTGTGGTGGTCGAAGTAGTACTTCAAGCCCTTGCGCAAGGCTTCATCGCCCAAGAGCGAGCGCACCATGACCAGCATTCTTGACCCCTTGGCGTAGACGATCGCCCCGTCAAACAAGGCATCGATTTCGGCTGGGTCGTTGACTTCAACGTGCACTGACTGGACCCCGTCGGTCGCGTCTCGGGTCAAAGCGGCCGCGACTTCGGAAGTTTGGAACATTTCCCAGATGTGCCAGTTTGGCTCCAGGTGGTCAACTGACAGGTATTCCATCATGTTGGCGAAACTTTCGTTCAGCCACAGGTTGTCCCACCATTCCATGGTTACCAGGTCGCCGAACCATTGGTGGGCCAGTTCGTGGGTCACGACGGTTGCAACCAGCTTCTTCATTTTCAAAGTGGTGTTGGCTGGGTCCAAGAGCAGGTAGGCTTCCCGGTAGGTTACCAGACCCCAGTTTTCCATGGCGCCGGCTGAGAAGTCAGGCAGGGCCAGTTGCAGTGATTGCGGCAATGGGTATGGAGTTTGGTAGAAGTCTTCGTAGAATTCGATGGCCCGCTTGGCGATGTCCAAGGAGAAGGTCAGTTCCTTTTCGCTGTGGGCTTGGGTTGAGTAGACCCCGATCAAGACGCCGCTCTTGGTGTGGGTCGTTACTGACCGCATTTCGCCGAAGGCAAAAGCAACCAGGTAGCTGGACATGCGGACGGTTTCCTTGAAGTAGTGCACGCCGTTTTCAACCCGTTCTTCCGGCATGTTGGCCAGGACGGTTTCGCCTTCATGTTCGTCGAACTTAAGGGCCAGAGAGAAAGTTGCCTTGGCTTCCGGCTCGTCAACGCATGGGAAGGCTTCCCGGGCAAAAGTAGTTTCAAACTGGGTCCCGATCAATTCCTTCTTAACCCCGTCAACTTGGTAGTAGGATGGGTAGATCCCCATCATCGTGTCCGTCAAAGGAGCTGAGTAGTCGATCGCGATCGTGGCTTGGCCAGTCTTGCCGGCTTCGATCTTGATCCCTTCAAAGTCATCGCCAAAGGTAAATGGGACGTCCTTGCCGTCGACAGTGACCTTGCTGATGGTCATGTATTTTTGGTGAACCAAGACAGTGTCTTCCTTGATGTCACCGTGAATGGTTGAAGTACCAGAGAATTTTCTAGCGGCCCGGTCGACGTCGATGTACAGGTCGTAGTGGTCTGGATGGAATGTTTCGTAAAAGCGCTTAACAGCCATGTGTTCCTCCTAACAAAAATTAACATTTGCAAATCTGCATTTGCGTCCATATACTCTCTTATTTTAGCAAAAAAGGTCCGCTGAATGACAACAAAATGGCTTTTGCCTGGCTGGCCTTGGCCGGATCTTTTTTTCAAAGCAGACGCACAGGCAGCAAAGCTTGAAATGACGCCATTTTTATGCAAAAGCATCAGCGTTTCCCCTAGCAAATGCTGACAAACGCTGAAATATCTGCAGTAAACGCTGATAAAATAAAGGTTGTTCCGTTTAAAGATGGTACTTTATAGACAAGGAGCAAAACAATGAATCAAGAAGAAAGACGGCAAGAAATCAAGCGGCTCTTGCAAAGCCGCCACCAGCTCTCCACCAGGGAGCTGGCCCGGCACTTCGGAATTTCCTTTGACACCGCCCGCCGCGACATCATCCACCTGACCCGGACCGGCCAAGCGGTCCGCGTCCATGGTGGGGTGATGGAACTGGCCAAGGATGACGTGCCAGCCTACCTGGCCCGCCAGCACATCCTGTCGCCAGTCAAGCTGGAGCTGGCCAAAGTGGCGGCCCACTTCGTCCACGCCGGCCAGTGCGACTTTATCGGCCCCTCCACCAGTCTGGAGCAGCTCTGCCGGCAGATTCAAGGCCGGGACCTGCACGTAGTCACGAATTCGATCGACAACGCCCTGGCCCTGCTGGCGCATCCCCTGCCCCGGGCGACCCTGCTGGGCGGCACCTTGGAAAAGCGCAACCGCTACACCTACTCCGCGGCAGCCTTGACCCAGGTCAGCCAGCTGCGCTTCAACACGGCCTTCATCGGCTGCGTCAGAGTCGATCCGGACGGGGTCTACCTCAGCGAAGAGGAAGACGCCAACCTGATCCGGATGGCCGTGGCCCGGGCGCGCACGGTCGTGCTTTTAGCCGAAAAATACAAGTTTTCTTCCCAGCTCACTGCTCCTTATCTCGTTGCCCCACTGGAGCAAATCGACGTCGTCATCACTGATGAGCCGATGGATCCACAAACGCGTCAGGGCTTCAAAAAGACCGTTCAAATTTTGAGCATCGCCAAATAGGAGGACAGTACCATGTTTAAGCGGAAGTTCATGCAGATTTTTGTCAAAAAGAACCAGCAAAAAGAAGAAATTACGGAAAAGACCGGCAAACTCCTCAAAAGCTTCTATAACAGCTTCTTTTCCGATATTTTCAATGAGATGAACATTGACCGCTACCGGCCCATCCGTGACGCGACCGGCATGGTGATCAACAAGTTCACGGCCAACGACCACCCACTGGCCAACGCGGGCAAGCTGGTCCTCTTTATCCAGGCCTACTTGGCCATGAACCAGTTCCACTTGACCAAAGAACAGCAGCAGATGCTGCAGGAGCTGGCCGACCTGACCAAGCACGTCAATCTGAACTACGTCTACATCAGTCCCCTGGACTCGATGGACCAGTTCCTGCCAGAACGAGAAAAAAACGGCCTAAAGCTGCTTTAATATAGTAAAAGACGACTGTGCCTTTGGTGCAGCCGTCTTTTTGCGTTGCTGCGGGAGAATGGTTTCGCGCGTTTTGCGTTTGGCTGCGTATAAAACGGGGATGGTTTCGCGCATTTTGCGCTTGGCTACGTATAAAACGGGGACCTTTTCGCGCGTTTTGCGTTTGGCTGCGGTAAAAGTGGGGATGGTTTCGCGCGTTTTGCGTTTGGCTGCGGTAATAACGGGGATGATTTCGCGCGTTTTGCGTTTGGCTGCGGTAAAAGCGGGGGTGGTTTCGCGCGTTTTGCGTTTGGCTGCGGTAAAAGCGGGGATGATTTCGCGCGTTTTGCGTTTGGCTGCGGTAAAAGCGGGGATGATTTCGCGCGTTTTGCGTTTGGCTGCGTATAAAGCGGGGACCATTTTTGGCAATTTGGCTTTGGCTACGTATAAAACGGGGATAACCATTGCCCTAAGCCCCGCTTCTTACTGAACCAAATCGTTTTTGCAAAATTGGAGCCCCGCTTCTTACTGAACCAAATCGTTTTTGCAAAATTGGAGCCCCGCTTCTTACTGAACCAAGCCGTTTTTGCAAAATTTGAGCCCCGCTTTTTACTGAACCAAGTCGTTTTTGCAAAATTTGAGCCCCACTTTTTACTGAACCAAGTCGTTTTTGCGAAATTGGAGCCCCGCTTTTTACTGAACCAAGTCGTTTTTGCGAAAATCTGAGCCCCGCTTTTTACTGAATCACGAAGATTCCCTGGGGGAGTGCTACAGTTTGAGACTTTGCTGGACTGAGTTCTGAGATTTTCGACTTAGTTAGGGACTTTGCGGGGATGAATTTCGTGATTTTAGCTTTAGTTGGGGACTTTGCGGGGATTTTTTCCTAAAAAACATCCAACTGCGACCGATTTGCAAAAAATTTGCCCCATAAAGTACCCAACTACTGGGGTTTTGACAAAAACGAGCCCCGGAAAGTACCTAACTACTGGACTTTTGACAAAAATAACCCCCGGAAAGTACCCAACTACGGCATTTTTCAAAAAATCGACCCCTATAAAGTACCCAACTACTGAACTTTTGACAAAAATAACCCCCGGAAAGTACTCAACTACTGGGGGTTTGACAAAAATGAGCCCCGTAAAGTACCTAACTACGGCTGATTTACTAAAAATAACCCCCGGAAAGTACCCAACTACGGCTGATTTACTAAAAATGAGACCCGTAAAGTACCCAACTGCTGACGTTTTGACAAAAGTGTTCACCAGAAAAATACCCAACTAAAGCAATTTGGCAATAATCCGGCGCTTTTACAAAATTCGAGTAAAAAAAGACGGCTGCAACTGGATGCAACCGTCTTTTTAGCTATTTTTTGCAGATAAAATCACTTATCAATTGAAGCGTCTCCGCTCTTTGACCACCGTCGCCAAACAAGCGGTGACCTGCCCCCTTGATCAGGTGCAACTCGCTGTTTTGATAGATCTTGTCATACTTGACTGAAGCAAAATAGTCCACGACCTTGTCCGCGAGCCCATGCACTAGCAAGACCGGTCCATCATAGCGGGCCGCGGTCTCGTAGATTGGCAGCAGCTGGGCAATTCTGAAATACTTGCCGCCAACGGTCCAGCCATCAACCACGACTTGGTCAGGAATGTGCTCTGAGTCATACTCAACCCCCTGGCACTTGCCGTTGATGGCATCTGATTTCAATGTAGCCGCTGGTGCCAGCAAAACCAATTTGTCAATCAAGTCATGGTAGTAGCCGCCTAACATGCTGGCTACCACCCCGCCTTGCGAGTGGCCAATGACGTAGACTTTTTCCGCCTTGATCACCTTTTTGGCAAACTGCAGGGTCTGAATCGCGTCCTCAATTTCATTGAAGACATCCATGTCCGCGAAATCGCCCTCACTTTTGCCGCAGCCGTTAAAGTCTAAACGCAGGGTTGGAATCCCCTTGGCGTTCAACCGTTTGGCCACTTGGTAGTTCAGGTGGTCCGGCGTGTAGCCCATGTTCCCCTTGAAGCCGTGCAAAAGGATGGCCACTTCCTGGTTTTCCAGCTGGTCGGTCCCCTCCAAAACCCCATGCAGAGTCAATCCATCCCGTTTGATATTAACATCCATGTTGTGTTCCCTTTCTCCTCTCTTTTGCCTGCTTTCTTCCTATTTTATATCTTTAGGACAGACTTGCAGCGCTTTGTAATGAAAAAAATGCACTATTGTTACATTCTTACTATTCAATTGCGCTGGCTTTACAAATATTACTTTCTCTGTATAGCTTAGATACGTGATTTTTCCAGTCCGCTGGCCATTTTTGACAGCTTTTTGGCCATTTTCGCTATTCATGTATCCCTTAAATTGGGAAATATTACCAATTTTGCCGGGCTTTTTACCTGATTGTTAACTAACCGTGATTGCTTTGTAACACTCCTGTCATATTGGACTAGTAGCATAATAGGTAAGTTTTAAGAGACTACGTGAGGAGTAATCTACTATGAAGCATTTCAATTTTAAAAAGGCATTATCCGCGGCCTGCTTAGCAGCCGCTTTTGCCACCGCCCCTGCCACTACTGTTTTCGCAGCAAGCAACGACGAGGCCGCGCAATCATCATCTACTCAAGCAAACCAAAGCAGCCAATCATCTTCAACCGACCAAACCACTAAGGCCGCTGAAGCCACCAAGAAAGCTGCCAAGAAAGCCAAGAAGACCACTAAAAAGACAGCTAAGAGGGCTGCCAAGAAGGCCGTTAAAAAGGCAACTAAGAAGACTGTCAAGAAGGCCGTAAAAAAGACCACTAAGAAGTCTGCCAAGAAGACTTCAAAGAAGACGACCATCAAGACTGCCAAGTCCGCTGTAAAGGCTGACGCCAACTCACAAGCAGCTGACGACAAGCAAAAGCAGGACCAAAACCAAAGCCAAAACCAAAGCCAAGACCAACAAGCACAAGACGCGCAAGCCAAGGCCAAGGAAGAAGCCGCTAAGAAAGCTGCTGAAGCCAAGAAGAAGGCCGCTGCTAAGAAGCGTGCCGCTGCCAAGAAGAGAGCCGCTGCTAAGAAGCGTGCCGCTGCCAAGAGAAAGGCTGCCGCTAAGAAGCGCGCTGCTGCCAAGAAGAGAGCCAAGCTTTCCGTTGCTGAAAGAGCAGCCAAGTACTGGATCGCTATGCGCGAATCAAGTGGCTCATACACTGCTAGAAACGGCAACTGCTACGGCCGCTACCAACTTCTGACCGCTTACCTGCACGGCGACTACTCAAAGAAGAACCAAGAAAAGACCGCTGACTGGTACGCTCACAGCCGCTACGGCTCATGGGTCAACGCCAAGAGATTCTGGCTGGCTCACAACTGGTACTAAAACAGACATAGATTCCTCACATACAAGCATGTACAAAGGAGAAGCCGCAAGGCTTCTCTTTTTTATTGTAGTTTTTGCTGACTATTTTGCTAGCTTTCGCCTCGCATTTTTTCACTTTTTTCCGGATCTTTTCTCATGCCACTTGCTCATGAAAGAAGCTTGCAGGCCTGGCCGTTTTTGATTTTTTTAGATTTTTAATCTATTATTTTAATTTTACAAACTGTCTGGGATGTTTTATAATATTTAAACAGCTTTGAAATATACCAAAGAAGAAGGAGCCAATACCCTATGCAGCTTAGCAATGACCAACTGGCCAATATCGCTCATGACTACTACATCAGCAAATTAAACATCGCCGAAATTTCGGCCAAGTACAGCCTCTCCCGCTACTTAATTGACAAGGCCCTGGTGGACGCGGAAAACACTGGGATCGTCCAAATCAACATCAGAGAAGGTGCCAAGCGCAACTCCAGCCTGGAGACCCTCTTCAGACAGAAGTTTGACTTGAAGGAAGCTTTTATCCTGAAGAAGCTGGAAACCAAGAACCAGGACAGCGAAAAGATCGTCTCCTTCGCGGCTGAACAGATCCAAAGCTACATGCAGTCCTGTGAGAACGTCGGCCTGACTTGGGGGACGACCATGCTGGACATCATCAACTCATTCACCGACACCAAGAACGAGAAGCTGAACTTCGTCCAGCTGGTTGGCTACCCGCTCCATGGCTCAGGCCGCAAGAGCCCCCTGGAACAGGTCGCGGCCAACCAATGCGGCGCCCACTTCCAAGCCCTTCCCGCGCCGCTGTACGCCACCAACCCTGACCTGGTGAAGCTCATCAAGCAAGAGCCGTTCTACAAGCTGCTGGATGAGCGCTACAACCACATGGACCTGCTGGTCGCTACCCTGGGCACCCTGCAGGCTTTTGAAGAAGAAAGCTTCATGCACCGCCAGTACGAGAACCTCCTGTTCAGGGACATCCGCCGGGACAACATCGCCGGGATGATCTTCGGACGGCCATACGACCACGAAGGCCACTTCTTCAGCGCCATCACCGACAAGATCGTCGGCATCTCTGACCAGCAGATCGTCAGAACTCCGGTCCGCTTCGTAGTGGTCAACAGCCGCTTTAAGGCCGGCGCCCTCATCGGCGCCCTGCGCTCCGGCATCGTTACCCACCTGGTAACCAACGAAATCATTGCCGAACGGGCCCTGCAGCTGCTTGAAGACGAAAAGCATTCTTAACCGCAAACGAAAAATGTCACTCAGACGCGCGTCTGAGTGACATTTTGTTTTATCACATATTTTTTGCTTTTTACCACAAGCCAAGCAGCTTCATCCAGAGGCCGCCGACTACGCCGTAGACCAGCAGGTAAAAAAGTCCCAAGATAAAGCACATCTTCCACCAGTCAGTCTGCTTCACGTAGCCAGGGGCAAACAGTTCCGTGGCTGGGCCACATGAGTAGTGGGTGGTTGATTGGAAGATGGCCCCGGTCAAGCCAAGCATGATGGCCGCGTACATGACCGGCACCAGCAGGAAGGAAATCAGTGCTGGCACGATGGCCGCGGCTGCCCAGCCAAACCAGGAGATCTTGACGCCATTGCCAGCCGGCAATCGTGATCGTCGCGGGCTTGAATGGGGTCAGCAGAAAGAGCTCGATCCCTACGATTAAAGGCCAGACAAAGTCTTTATAGTTAACTTTCTCTAACGTATTTATTCCCGCTTGTTTTTTCTTTACTCTTAACTCAATATCTTTTCAAAAAAATTGACTATCCGCGCGCCAGCTTGGCGGCTTGGATGCCGGCTTGGCGGCCGAAGACGACGGTTTCCGCGATTGAATTCCCGCCGATCCGGTTGTTGCCGTGCAGACCCCCGGAGACTTCGCCAGCCGCGAAAAGGCCAGCGATGACCTTGCCGTTGGAGTCGAGGACTTGGGTTTCGTCATTGATGTGGATCCCGCCCATCGTGTAGTGGATGGCTGGGTGCACGTGGATCGCGAAGAATGGCGCCTTAGTCACGCCGCGGTCCATCCCCGTGGTCCGGCCAAAGGCTTGGTCAGCGTGCTTTTCAACAGCTCCGTTCCAGGCAGCCACGGTCTCTTCCAGACCAGCCGCATCAACGCCGATCTTGCCAGCCAGCTCAGCCAGGCTCTCCCCGTGCTCGACCAGGCCAATGTAGTCGTAGAATTCAACCGCCTTGACGTGGTCGCGGATGCCTTGGTCAAAAATCAGGTAGGCCCCATCTTCATCAAGGCCCGTGATGGCATCGGAGACGATCTTCCGGGTGTTCAGCTCGTTGACGAAGCGCCGGCCAGCCCGGTTGACCAAGATGGCCCCTTCCCCGCGGACGGCTTCCCCGATCAGGAAGGTGCGCTCGCCGTCAGTCTGCGCCGTTGGGTGTACTTGGATGAAGTCCATTTGGATCAATTGAGCGTCCACGTCTTTGGCCAAAAGCAGGCCGTCGCCGGTCGCGCCGGCTTGGTTGGTAGTCTTGTAGCCTACCAGGTCTGGCCGATACTTCTTGATGATTTCCTGTGAAGCCCCGAAGCCGCCAGTTGCCAAGATGACTGCCTTAGCCGCGATCTGCTTGGTCCCGTTGACTTCAATGCCCACGATCCGCTTGTCTTCATCCTGCAAGAGCTTGGTGATCTTGGCTTCATTGAAGACGGGAATGTCTTCCTTTTGAATGTTCTTCAAGAGCCCTTCGACCAGGTAGCCGCCAACTGGGGCAGTTGATGCTGGCCGGTGGGCCCGCTTTTGGCTCATCCCTCCGGTAATGGTCAGGTCGGTCAGCGCGATTTCATGCTCAGCCAGCCAGTCGACCGCCAAAGGAGCGTGGTCGACAAAGTAGCGCAGCATTTCCCGGTCGTTCAAGCGGCCGCCGCCCTGCAAGGTTTCCTTGTAAAAGTCTTCCTTGCTGTCGATGATGCCGTGGTCGTATTGGACCAGAGACTCAGCCGCGTTCATGCCGGATGAGGCCTTGCTGGTGTTGCCGCCAAGCTTGGCGTTTTTTTCAAAAACAGCCACGCTGGCGCCTAATTCATGGGCCTGCAGGGCCGCGGAGAGGCCAGTCCCGCCGGCGCCGATTACGACAACGTCGTATTCGCTGTCAGCTTCGTTAATCTTCTTTGCTTCGTATACAAATTTAGCCATAGTTGCAAATTCTCCTGCTCAGTGTGAGCTTATTCTTCAGGCTTGGTCCGGTCGACGTTGGTCATGGCCATGTAGTCCATCCATTCGTCGTATTGTTCTTCAGTCACCTTGCCGCTCTTGAGGGCCGCTTCCTTCAAGGTCATCCCTTCCTTTTGCGCGGTTTGGGCGATTACGGCTGCTTCGTGGTAGCCAATCTTTGGTGACAAGGCAGTTACCGTCATCAATGAGTTTTCAAGGAGGTCATCCATGCGCTGCTCGTTGACGGTCAAGCCGTGGATCATCTTGTCAGCAAAGCCAGTGATGGTGCCAGTCAGGATGTCAGCTGATTCCAGGAAGGCCGCAATCATAACCGTCTTGAAGACGTTCATTTCAAAGTTGCCTTGACTGGCCGCGAAGTTGATGGTCACATCGTTGCCCAAGACGCGGGCAACCGCCATGGTTACGGCTTCAGCCTGGGTCGGGTTGACCTTGCCTGGCATGATTGATGAGCCTGGTTCGTTGGCAGGGATGTTGAGCTCGCCGTAGCCGGCACGTGGGCCGGAAGCCAGGAAGCGGATGTCTTGGGCGATCTTGAACATATCGTTGGCCAAGGTCTTCAAAGCCCCGTGCATAACGCTCAAAGCTGAGTGGTGAGCCAGGCCCCAGAACTTGTTGGTTTCAACCTTGAATTCGTGCCCGTAGACTTTGGACAGCTTGCCGGCGATGGCTTCAGTCATCCCAGGAGCTGCGTTCAAGCCAGTCCCGACAGCCGTCCCGCCGATCGCCAACTCGTAAAGGCTTGGCTTCAATTCTTGGATGTAGGCCAGGTCATGCTTCAAGGCTGAGATGTAGCCAGAGACTTCCTGGCCAAAAGTCAAAGGAGTTGCGTCTTGCAGGTGAGTGCGGCCGACCTTGACCGTCTTCCAGTACTTGTTCTGCTTGACCTTGAGCTCGTCGATCAGGTGCTGGATGGCTGGTTCCAGCTTGTCGATGGCTTCAACGGCAACGATATTCATGGCCGTTGGGTAGGTGTCGTTTGAACTTTGGCCGCGGTTGACGTCGTCGTTAGGCAGGATGTTCAAGCCTGGGTGCAGCTTGTTGGCCAAGTTGGCAACGACTTCGTTGACGTTCATGTTGGTTTGGGTGCCTGAGCCGGTTTGCAAAACGTGCAATGGGAAGTCCTTGCGCAGGCTTTCGTCATCAAGGGCCAGCAATTGATCGATGGCTTCTTCGATGGCTTGCCCCTTTTCAGCAGGCTCATCGCCAACTTCAACGTTTGATTCAGCAGCAGCCTTCTTCAAGTGCAGGAAGGCGCGAATGATGGCCAAAGGCATCAATTCGCCTGATGGGAAGTTGTTGCGGCTTCTTTCAGTCTGTGGGCCCCAAAGAGCTTCCTTAGGGATCTTCACTTCACCAATCGTGTCTGATTCAATGCGGTATTCTTGTTCTGACATCTCTGTTTCTCCTTACAAACGAACTTTAAACATTGCTTTTGTTAATTGCATTATATAACGGCCTTTTTTAATTTTGTTAAAAAACACACAATTTTTAGCAGTTTTTTCAAGAATTTAAACCGGACTCAGTTCTTTAAAGTTTGCCCATTTTTTGGTCATTTTTGTTAAAATACAAAAGTCTTCAAATTAAAGTAAGCGCTTAATATCGGCTTCAATATTTTTGGGAAAGACCAGCAGGCTTTTTTCTTGGCCTGCTTTCGGCAAGTGAATGAAAAAGGTAACTTGTGAAATGTTCATTTGAATCTCCCACTTTAGCTGGGCTCTTTTTTCATAAGTGCCGCTTGCTTTCATCTGGAGCTTTTTATTAAAAAAACAAATTCAATAGATTGACTTTAGTGATAAACTAAAGCTTAGATTTCTTGATTGGAGAGAATAAATTGCAAGATAAGTTAGAAAAACTGCCCGACGGCTGGCACAAGGCTTTTGCAACCTTGTGGCTGGGGAACTTGATCACGGGGATGGGCTATTCCATGACCATGCCGTTCGTGTCGCTGTTCATCGCTGATCTGGGCCACTACAGCAAATTCGAGATCAGCATGTATTCCGGCCTGGCTTTTGCCGTGACCTTTATCACCCAAGCCATTATGTCGCCCATCTGGGGCTCCCTAGCCGACCGCAAGGGACGCAAGCTGATGTGCCTGCGGGCTTCCGGCGTGATGGCTTTAACCATTTCTTTGACCGGTCTGGCCATGAATGCCGGCTATATCGTGCTCATGCGGGCCATTCAAGGCTGCTTTTCTGGCTACATCAACAACGCCACGGCGCTGATGGCCGGCGAGACGCCCCACCGCAAGAGCGGCTGGGTCATGAGTCAGATGATGACCGCCAGCACCGCGGGCAACCTGATCGGGCCAATCCTGGGCGGGGCCTTGTCCAGCTTTTTTGGCAACCTGCTGGGCGGAGCCTGGGGCTACCGGGTTCCCTTCTTTATTACCGGCTTTTTGATGGCGATGGTCTTTTTGGCAACATTGCTGTTCGTTCATGAAGACTTCAAGCCAGTAAAAAAGGCAGAAATGCGGCCAATGAAGGATATTATGGCCACTTTGCCCAACCTGCAGCTGATTATCGTCATGTTCGTGACTACTATGCTGGTTCAATCCGCCAACATGTCTATCGACCCGATCGTTTCCTTATATGTCAAATCCATGATGCCAGGCGCGCAGAATATTGCCTTTATTGCCGGGGTCGTGGCCGCGACGCCAGGTCTGGGGACCTTGGCCGCCTCATCGTATATTGGCCATAAGATGGACCAGATTGGACCGCTGAAGATTTTGCGCCTGGGGCTACTGGCCGGCGCCCTGCTCTTCGTGCCCATGGCCATCACCCACTCCCCGTGGGCCCTGGCCGCTTGGCGCTTTTTGCTGGGGATGGCTAGCGCGGGGATGATGCCCGCCGCGCAGACCGTTCTGACTTTGAACACGCCACCTGAATCTTTTGGCCGGATTTTTTCCTATAATCAGTCCTTCCAGGCCATGGGCTCGGTCATCGGTTCCCTGCTGGGCTCTGGGATCTCCGGCATCTTCGACTACGCGACGGTCTTCTGGGTCACTGGGGCCACCTTGCTTATCAATTTTGCCTTGGTGCTGATTTTTCAAAGAAAAAACAGCTGAATCTTGACTTAGTTGGGGATTTTGCGGGGATGAATTTCGTGATTTTAGCTTTAGTTGGGGACTTTGCGGGGACGAGTGCGCTTGGTTGCGGTAAAAACGGGGACGAATTTGCGCGATTTGGACATGGCTACGGTAAAAACGGGGACGAATTTGGAGGATTCGCGCTTGGTTGCGGTAAAAACGGGGACGATTTCGTGCGATTTGGACATGGCTGCGGTAAAAACGGGGATGAATTTGGCTGATTCGCGCTTGGTTGCGGTAAAAACGGGGACGAATTTGGAGGATTCGCGCTTGGCTGCGGTAAAAACGGGGATGAATTGCGACTGGATACGGTATTTATGGATATAATCACTGCTTTAATCCCCACTTTTTACTGAACCAAGCACTTTTTTCGAATTTTGAGTCCCATTTTTTACTGAACCAAACCGTTTTTCAAAAATTTGAGTCCCATTTTTTACTGAACCAAACCGTTTTTCAAAAATTTGAGTCCCATTTTTTACTGAACCAAGCCGCTTTTTCGAAATTTGAGCCCCGTTTTTTACTGAACCAAGCCGCTTTTTCGAAATTTGACCCCGCTTTTTACTGAACCACAGCACCCTCTATAATTTTTGCCACAGTTGGGGATGAATTACGCGACTTTTGACTTAGTTGCGGACTTTTTGGGGATGGATTGCGCGATTTTTGACTTAGTTGAGGACTTTGTGAAGTGCCATAGAAAAGTTAGACATTTTATAAAATCTTAAATAGTTGCCATTACACGATCTCTATATTTTACAGGGGTCGTGTAATTTAGTTTATTGGACCGTCTGATGTTGTTAAACCAATATAT
>NZ_VUMX01000069.1:0-1648 GCF_009695985.1 Lactobacillus porci | reverse complement strand
CGAACATGATCGAATCGATAAACCGCATGATCAAGCGAAAGACCGATCCTAAATCAGAGTTCCCTAGCGAAGAATCACTGGACAACTTTTTGGGTAGCCAAGTTATCGACTATAACGACCGCAACGCCAATCGAGTTCACAAGGGCTTTGGTCAAGTAGCAGACACCTTGGAATCGTACTTCGATTAAAAAACAGTTAAAGAATCAATTAGCCGGAAAGATTTATTTACACAAAAGAATTGACAGTCTCTACGGTCAAGACTTAAACTGTTAACAATAATCATTTAAGAGATACTGAGAAAAGTCGAAGAGAGATGATTGCTTTTTTATAACTCAACTATTTCATAATAAATGATTGTTCACATATGTGTTGTAGCTAATAATTCAAATTTTGTCATTGTAATTAGTTAATCAAGCAAACTGGATGAGAACAATCGGATAAGGCTAACTATTTTGGATTTACATAGTAAGAGAGGAATAAGAAATGAAGATATGTCCAAATTGTGGTTCTTCAATGGATGAAGAAACTAATTTCTGTACTAAGTGCGGGACTGACTTACGGAATGTTGCTCCTAGCGTGCAAGGAAATGAAGCTGCTCCAGAAGCAAATTTAGCTGCCCAGGAAGAGCCTGTACAAGAAAACGCAACTCCAGAACAAACAGCTACTGATGTTCAAAATAGACCAGCTACGACTAGAGCTGAAGCCAAGCAGCAATCAATTACTGCTTCACAATTGACTAATGCGGCTGCTAATCAACTTTCTAATGCTGCAAATTATGCAAAGGAAAACTTTAACTTTGATGCCGCTAATATGTGGCAATGGTTCGTTAATTCTTGGAAGCATCCATTTGCTGATCAAGAAGCCGAAAGATGGTATGGTTGGGTAACACTTTTAGTTGAAGACTTCTTACTGGGTCTAGGTCTGTATATTTTTGAACAAAGATCTGCTCGAGGCTTTGATTCAACCTGGAATAGTAATGTAGCCAATTCTACCTCAGGCGCAACTTTCTCAGTTGTCTTTGAAATGATTATCTTCTTGGCATTAATTGAATTATGCTGGATTTTTGCCTGCTTTATTTCATATAAGGTGATTTACAACAAGAAACGCGACTTGCTTGATTTGACTAATCACATTGTACAAACTAGCAACTTAAATGCAATCTTTGTTGTAATTTACTTCCTCAGCATGATGTTTACCAGTACAACTGGTGGCGTTCTCCCAATTTTAATGCTGGTCTTAATTGAAATATTCTTTAGTAAGGCGATTACAGTATCTTTGCTTGGGGATAATGGTGAAGCTCATGATAAGTTCTATGGCTACATCTTGTTCTTAGCAATTCAAGGCATTACTACCTTAATCCTCATTATGGTTATCGGCAGCTCAGTAATTAGCCAAATTAAATCATACTTGGGATCAAGCTTCTGGAGCATGTTCGAATAACTACTTAAACTTCCCACACCAAAAAGAACTATGAAGCCTTGAAAACTCAATAGTTTAACCAGTAAATATTCAATTATGCTGCTAGTGATGGCGATATAGCCTCTTGCATGTACTTCGGGAGGCGGGAAATGAAAGCTTTGGTGAACCTTTCCATCTGCTCTTCTGTCAGTTGGAAGATCTCTTTCACGCTCTCGAACATGGCTTCCAC
>NZ_VUMX01000068.1:0-1847 GCF_009695985.1 Lactobacillus porci | reverse complement strand
TTGATATAGTCCTACTTAAGTAGACAGTTCAAATATTTAAAATTTGCACTGGATACGGAGGTAGGACTTTTATTATGGGCAGAAAAAGTTCAATAAGTTTTGAGGCGAAGCTAGCGGCGGTTAAGTCGTATTTGGCGGGGAATCACAGTGTTGCACGACTAGCCCTTGAGCTTGGAGTAGGTACATCGACTATCATTAGATGGCTAAACTCATACCGTGCTCAAGGCGAAAACGGACTTAAACCAGCAATTAAGAACAACAGATATTCAAAAGAATTTAAGCTAAAACTGGTTGAACTCTATTTGCTTGGCAAAGGGTCGTATAGAGAATTAGCTTTCAAATATGGTCTCCGTAACGAATCTCAGCTAGTGAATTGGGTTTCAAAGTATAATAGTCATATAGAACTAGAAGACTACATTCCACACCCGGAGGTTCATATGACTAGTAGACGCAAGGCAACACCTGAGGAAAAGAAACAAGTTGTGATCTACTTCCTTGACCATAAACGTAACTACGCCGAAACAGCTGCACATTTTGGCTATAGCTATGGTCAGGTCTATAGTTGGGTTAAGAAATACCTAGCTGGAGGAAGCGATGCCCTACTTGATAGACGTGGGAAACGCAAGCAAGATGAAGAGCTAACGGACCTTGAACGTGCCGAAAGAAAGATTAAGAATCTTGAGGAACGGCTTGAAGCTAGCGAGAAGGAGAACATTCTCTTAAAAAAACTGCAGGATTTGGAAAGGATGATGATGCTAGAGGACCAAAAGCACAAGTAATTTATGCCAAGAAATTACGCAAACAAGCTATTTACCAATTAATTAGAGAACAGCACGAAAAGTACAACTGGCCGATTGATTGGATGTGTCAGAAGCTTGAAATTGCCCGCTCTGCCTACTATAAATGGCTTAACCATAAGCCTTCAAAGCATGAAGTAGAAGACCAATATCTAACAGACCGGATTATCGCAATTGCCAACAGTAATAATAGTCTCTTTGGAGCAGGAAAAATGATGCTAGAGCTGAACAAGACCTTAAGTGAAGGCGAATCGCGCTATGGCCATAATCGTGTTGCCCGGATTATGTGTATTAACGGGATTAGATGCAGTGTAGCGAGATACAACAAGCCTAAACGGCCAAATAAGCCTTCTGGTAACGAGACGGCTGAGAACATCTTAAATCGTGATTTCAATGCCTCAGCTCCAGATGAAAAATGGGGAATCGACATTACTGAAGTAACCGCACCGGGAGTAAGCAAGAAGGCATACCTAGCTACTATGATTGATCTATACGACAAATCCCCTGTCGGCTATGCAATAAGTGACCACAATGACGTTGCCCTTGTTCAAAAGGCAATTGATGCGGCTTTTGAAGCTAATCCTAATGCTCATCCATTAATTCATAGTGATCGTGGTTTCCAATTTACTAGAAAACCATTCAAAGTATATTTGAAAAACCATGGCGCAACGCAATCAATGTCACGTGTAAGCCACTGTATAGATAATGCCCCTGTAGAAGGCTGGCAAGGTCGGATAAAGGACATCCGCAACACTCTATTCCCGCATGTACATAACTATGAGGAATTGGTAGAATCCATCCACAAAGCAATTAAATACTACATTGAAAGCGACCCGCAAAAGCGGTTCGGCGGAAAGACGGCGGGGGAAGTTAGAGCTGAAGCGCTGGCTGGTAAGGTTTATAGCTATCCAATCCCGAAGAATAATCGAATCATCAAATACTGGGCGAAAATTAACGCCAAGAAGCAGAAGGAATGAAAAAACCGATCTGCTTACGCAAATCGGTAATTTTTTATTTATTTTCTCTGTCTACTTGACAAGGGCCGTATCA
>NZ_VUMX01000067.1:0-1958 GCF_009695985.1 Lactobacillus porci | reverse complement strand
AGGACTTGGTTGCGCTGATGTGCATAAACCAGTGCTTGCCGGATTTAAGAATCCTGGCAGTGCCAAAAGTCCATTCGTCATTCAGATACTGCTCAAAGCCGGGCATGGCAATCTCGCATTCAATCCGCCCGTCAAGGGTGTTGACGGACACGATTTTGCCGTTCTGCTTAAAGGAATAGTCCCGGCCTCTGACCTCATCCAGCTGCGGTCGCTTAAAGAAGATTGGCTTCCAAAGCCAGTCAAGATCGCGCTGAACAGCATAGCAGCCTTCGCCTTGGGGCGCATTGATGTCGTGGATTTTATACGGCTTTTGACCAAGCTGAGTTTGAACAGACTTGTATCTAGCAATAACGGTCTTCAAAACAGACTGAGCCATTTGGGATCTGAGGCTGAACTTCTGTCGCAAGTCGGAGTAGAGTGCTTTGTTCAGCTTTGCCTGGCGGAGTTCAAAGTCATGCTCAAAAACATATTGGGATGCGAAGTTGCAGCCCCGTCTGTAAATTTCCATGCTGTCTGCTAAGGCTTTAGCAGCATCAGGGCTAGGCACTTTGATGTGAGCTTTAATGGTCAAAGAAATTTCCATTGGTCATGCTTCCTTTCACTAAATATATTATAACACAAAGGTAGTGAAAACAGCCAATAGAATACTAATTATCTAGAGAATTTAGAAAGGAGAAAGGCGCGCTCCCCCCTCGATTGAAATCGAAGGTTTCCGCGCGCTACATATTCATGAATCTCCCGGTCAAATAACTGCCGCATCTCTTCAGTCAAGTTGTGCGCGATAAAAACAATCGTTGCATCGGTTTGAAGCAAATTCTGCAGAATCTCAAAACCATTGTGTGCATCAATGGCTGAGGTGCCTTCATCAATGAAAATCAACTGACTGTCATGGATTTGTGCTCTGGCCAAAACCACTTTTTGCCGCTGGCCACCAGACAGGGCATGCTTGCCTTGATCGAGCTCCGTATCTACTCCTGCCGGAAATTTAGCCAGATCTTTTTCCAAATTAACCTGCTTAACAAAGTGCATTACCCGGTCATTCAGCTTGGAGTTAAACATCGTAATATTTTCCTTGATTGTACCTGGAAAGAGAACTGAATCTTGCGGAACATAGCCGATTTGAGACAGGTCTGGCTGTTTGATTTCCTGGCCAGCTTCGTTTTTAAAAGAAATCTTTCCAGTCGTCAATGGCAGCTCCTGCAGGATCAGCTTAAAAAGCGTAGATTTTCCAGTCCCGCTGTCCCCTGACAGTAAAATTTTTTCTCCCCGCTTGATTTGAAAATCTGGATAAGAGATTTTTTCCTCATTGCTAAAAGCCACAGACAAGGCTTGAACTGACAATGACTGAAAATGATCCAAACTTTCTGTCTTTTCTGAGTGGTCAGTCTGAACCGCAAGCTGCTTTCTAAGCTTGACGTTTAAAGTTTTGCTTGATTGCAAGACAGTATATTGGTTGATCACAACTCCCAGTTCAGTAAAAATCGTGCTGGCAAAGTTGCCAATGCTAAAGAAGACACCAAAATTCATCCGGCCAGTAATAATCAAGACACCTGAAACCAGCAAGATTAAGGCCTGGGAGAGCATGTTTGCGGCATTGTTGACGCCGCTGGCAAATTGCATCCGGCCAGACCGGCTGACATTGGCATCTTCAAGTCGCTTTCCTTGAGCAGTCGTCACAGCCAGCAGTTTTTGCTTGGCGTGATATCTCTGCAAAACGCTCAAACCGCTAAACCATTTTTCCAGCATATCAAGATAGCGCTTGTTTTCATTAGAAATATCATCCGTAGCCTTTTGTAAAGCTGGAGATAAAAATCGTGGCATGAAAAACATCGTAAGCGCCCAATATCGCGGTATATTAAAATCCCATCCTAGCAATGCTAAGATGGGATTAATCAGTTTATGGGACTTCACTTACAGTGTAGCTGAACATTCTCAGCCCATGGTAAATAGGCTTCCAG
>NZ_VUMX01000066.1:0-2092 GCF_009695985.1 Lactobacillus porci | reverse complement strand
ACTGACAGTTCTGTATAATTCATAGTAAGAAGGGCTCCCCATGTTTTTGTCGTTATTAACATTGTAAGGGACAACCCTTCTTTTTTTGTTATCTAATTTCTATTTACACAAGAATTTATACTGAACCAAAAAGAATGAAAAATATCAAATACTGCCCTAATTGCGGTCAGGCAGTTGAGAAAGGCGCTGCCTTTTGCCAGAATTGCGGGGCTAGCTTGAATCCACCGGAGAAAAGGGCTAGCCGGACTGGGCGTAAGAAAAGCAAAAAGCAGCAAAGGATCATTGCTACCGTTGCTCTCGCTATGCTGGCCTTTGCTGGCTACTACCTGTGGGGGAGCAGCCAGTACAGCAAGGACCAGCAAGTCGATTGGATCATGGCGGCGCTGGTTAGCCCAGACGAAGATGCCACGAGATACATTGTGACAGACAGCGCTACTTTAGCAGTCAACCATGAGAATCTGGCGCCACTCCAGAAGTTCTACAAGGAGCACCAGACCGCAGCTAACCGGATGGGGCAGAACTTTAAGGCGGGGGACAACAAGTATGGCGACTTCCGCTTTGTTCAAAGCGGTCATTATGCTGGGACTTTTTCCGAAATACAAGCTGCAGGTCAGGACTTATCAGCCGGCGGTGGTGACCAACCATGAGGGCTCGCAAGTGACGGTCAATGGGGAGAAGATCGGAAAATTGACAGCTAAGGGCGAAAATGCCTATACCAAGCGGCTGGGGCTGATATTTCCTGGGAAATATCGGCTAAAAGTGACCGCGGAAGTCGAAGGTCGCAAGCTTTCTGCCAGTTCGACGGTGAACATCAACAGCGATGACACCATTAACTTGAACATCAGCACTGAGACTTTTACGGTAAAAAGCGTGCCAAATGGGGTAGTGTATGTCGATGGGCAAAATGTCGGCAGCTTGGATGATAGCGGCGAGTTGACCCTGAAGGACTACCCAGTGACCAAGAATATGAGCCTCTATGTGGCCTACCAAAACGGAGACAATTTGGTGCAGTCTAATCCCGTGGCTGACCTGGGCAGCGCTTTTGCAGAGGCCAGTGAGGGCTATGATACTAGTGATATTTATTACAGTGACCTAGCTAGCGATGACAGCAATGATGCTGTGACGACCCAGGATGATGGCTACCTGATTCAGCCTAAGTGGGCAGGGTTAGTCGGAAAAAGTGCAGCCGAGAGTTTGTTTGATACGAATTACAACGATCCGGACCCAGACCGCTTTGTCGGCGGGAGTTCAAATAGCGGCTACCAGCAGATTAAGTCGGAAAATAACCGGTGGGATGAGTCCGATAAGATCTTGAGCTATTCGCAAACTGCGACGGTGTCAGCTGTTTATCCATTGAGCGACACAGAAAGTCAGGCCATCTACCGGATTGATTACACCTTCGTTCATGAAAGTGATGTCCATGAGCAGATTTTTGAATATAGTGGCGTGGTTGAGAAGTCAGGGGATGAGTACCTGATCCAGTCTTTAGGCGGTGCCAAGAAGATATCTGATACTACGACGTAGAATTAAGGATGGATGTTTAGCCTACCCTTAGCTTTTAATAGTAAGATTAGATAAAATTAATAGTGTGAAAATGTGAGAGTGAAGCAAATGAAAGTTAGAAAGATTATAGCAGCAGTGTCTGCTGTAAGCGCAATATTGCTTGTTGCTAGATGCAGCGGTAATTCGCAACAAGATTCTGAAAAAACAGTGAAATCATCAAAGCAGAGCAGTAAGAAACAGTCCTCAAAGAAGAAATCTAGTAAGAAAAAAGTCTATAAGGCAAAACTGGTTAATAATCAGTCAGCTGAATCTAGTGAAAGTTCTTCGTCTGAGTCTAGTTCATCCAGTTCAAATAGCCAATCATCTGCCAGTTCTTCCAGTTCATCTAGCAAACAAAGCCAAAAGTATACTGATGAAGAATATGCAGCAGCGGTTCTAATTACTGGTGAGAATGCAAAATATGAGACCGTATAATCTTATGTGTAAGGATGAACAGTTCCTTAAAGTAAATCAAAATTGGGTATAAGAAAAGGGACTCCTTTTCCGTATAATTGATTTGAACACTATCAATACGAAAGGAATCCCTTAT
>NZ_VUMX01000065.1:0-2100 GCF_009695985.1 Lactobacillus porci | reverse complement strand
TCACAAACAGGTGTATGCTGTATATGTGTATGTCCGCAAATTATCATCCCCAGTGGTAAAAGTATTTTACTGCTGGGGATTTTTATGCCCTTCGGGGCAGTAAAGGGAGGACAATCACATGAAAATAATCAATATTGGAATTCTTGCCCATGTAGACGCTGGAAAGACGACCTTGACGGAGAGCCTGCTATATGCCAGCGGAGCCATTTCAGAACCGGGGAGCGTCGAAAAAGGGACAACGAGTACGGACACCATGTTTTTGGAGCGGCAGCGTGGGATTACCATTCAAGCGGCAGTCACTTCCTTCCAGTGGCACAGATGTAAAGTCAACATTGTGGATACGCCCGGCCACATGGATTTTTTGGCGGAGGTGTACCGCTCTTTGGCTGTTTTAGATGGGGCCATCTTGGTGATCTCCGCTAAAGATGGCGTGCAGGCCCAGACCCGTATTCTGTTCCATGCCCTGCGGAAAATGAACATTCCCACCGTTATCTTTATCAACAAGATCGACCAGGCTGGCGTTGATTTGCAGAGCGTGGTTCAGTCTGTTCGGGATAAGCTCTCCGCCGATATTATCATCAAGCAGACGGTGTCGCTGTCCCCGGAAATAGTCCTGGAGGAAAATACCGACATAGAAGCATGGGATGCGGTCATCGAAAATAACGATAAATTATTGGAAAAGTATATCGCAGGAGAACCAATCAGCCGGGAAAAACTTGTGCGGGAGGAACAGCGGCGGGTTCAAGACGCCTCCCTGTTCCCGGTCTATTATGGCAGCGCCAAAAAGGGCCTTGGCATTCAACCGTTGATGGATGCGGTGACAGGGCTGTTCCAACCGATTGGGGAACAGGGGAGCGCCGCCCTATGCGGCAGCGTTTTCAAGGTGGAGTATACAGATTGCGGCCAGCGGCGTGTCTATCTACGGCTATACAGCGGAACGCTGCGCCTGCGGGATACGGTGGCCCTGGCCGGGAGAGAAAAGCTGAAAATCACAGAGATGCGTATTCCATCCAAAGGGAAAATTGTTCGGACAGACACCGCTTATCCGGGTGAAATTGTTATCCTTCCCAGCGACAGCGTGAGGTTAAACGATGTATTAGGGGACCCAACCCGGCTCCCTCGTAAAAGGTGGCGTGAGGACCCCCTCCCCATGCTGCGGACGTCGATTGCGCCGAAAACGGCAGCGCAAAGAGAACGGCTGCTGGACGCTCTTACGCAACTTGCGGATACTGACCCGCTTTTGCGCTGCGAGGTGGATTCCATCACCCATGAGATCATTCTTTCTTTTTTGGGCCGGGTGCAGTTGGAGGTTGTTTCCGCTTTGCTGTCGGAAAAATACAAGCTTGAAACAGTGGTAAAGGAACCCACCGTCATTTATATGGAGCGGCCGCTCAAAGCAGCCAGCCACACCATCCATATCGAGGTGCCGCCCAACCCGTTTTGGGCATCCATCGGACTGTCTGTTACACCACTCCCGCTTGGCTCCGGTGTACAATACGAGAGCCGGGTTTCGCTGGGATACTTGAACCAGAGTTTTCAAAACGCTGTCAGGGATGGTATCCGTTACGGGCTGGAGCAGGGCTTGTTCGGCTGGAACGTAACGGACTGTAAGATTTGCTTTGAATACGGGCTTTATTACAGTCCGGTCAGCACGCCGGCGGACTTCCGCTCATTGGCCCCGATTGTATTGGAACAGGCATTGAAGGAATCAGGGACGCAACTGCTGGAACCTTATCTCTCCTTCACCCTCTATGCGCCCCGGGAATATCTTTCCAGGGCTTATCATGATGCACCGAAATACTGTGCCACCATCGAAACGGTCCAGGTAAAAAAGGATGAAGTTGTCTTTACTGGCGAGATTCCCGCCCGCTGTATACAGGCATACCGTACTGATCTGGCCTCTTACACCAACGGGCAGAGCGTATGCCTTACAGAACTGAAAGGGTATCAGGCCGCTGTCGGCAAGCCAGTCATCCAGCCCCGCCGTCCAAACAGCCGCCTGGACAAGGTGCGCTATATGTTTCAGAAGATAATGTAACGTCTTGCGCAATGCAAGCGTTCATTGCTGGCTATTGCGAAATATCATTGATAAAATCAGTA
>NZ_VUMX01000064.1:0-2222 GCF_009695985.1 Lactobacillus porci | reverse complement strand
AGTTGGCTGATGCAGACCCGAAACCAAGTGACCTACCCATGACCAGGTTGAAGGCGCGGTAAAACGCGCTGGAGGACCGAACCCACGTAAGTTGAAAATTGCGGGGATGAGTTGTGGGTAGCGGTGAAATTCCAAACGAACTTGGAGATAGCTGGTTCTCTCCGAAATAGCTTTAGGGCTAGCCTCGCAAAGAGGATGCTGGAGGTAGAGCTCTGTTTGGACTAGGGGCCCGTCAGGGGTTACTGAATCCAGATAAACTGCGAATTCCAGACATTTGTATGCGGGAGTCAGACTGCGAGTGATAAGATCCGTAGTCGAAAGGGAAACAGCCCAGATCACCAGTTAAGGTCCCTAAATACATGCTAAGTGGGAAAGGATGTGGAGTTGCGTAGACAACTAGGACGTTGGCTCAGAAGCAGCCATCATTCAAAGAGTGCGTAATAGCTCACTAGTCGAGTGACGCCGCGCCGAAAATTTAACGGGGCTAAGCATGATACCGAAACTGTGGATGTGCATTATGCACGTGGTAGGAGAGCGTTCTAGCGGCGGTGAAGCATGACCGGGAGGACATGTGGAGCTTCTAGAAGTGAGAATGCCGGTATGAGTAACGAAAGATGGGTGAGAATCCCATCCGCCGCAAGACTAAGGTTTCCTGGGGCAGGCTCGTCCGCCCAGGGTAAGTCGGGACCTAAGGCGAGGCCGAAAGGCGTAGTCGATGGACAACAGGTAGAGATTCCTGTACTGCACCGAATCGTTATGAGCGAAGGAGGGACGCAGGAGGCTATCAGCGCGTGGGGCTGGATCCACGTTCAAGCGACAAGCTTTGGAATGAGTCAAATGCTTATTCCTTCAAGAGCAAGTCGTGATGAGGAGCGAAATTTATAGTAGCGAAGGCTGAGACGTCACACTGCCGAGAAAAGCTTCTAGCCAGAGACGGTGCACCCGTACCGCAAACCGACACAGGTAGTCGAGGAGAGTATCCTCAGGTGAGCGAGAGAACTCTCGTTAAGGAACTCGGCAAAATGGCCCCGTAACTTCGGGAGAAGGGGCGCTGGTCGCAAGATCAGCCGCAGTGAAAAGGCCCAAGCAACTGTTTATCAAAAACACAGGCATCTGCAAAATCGCAAGATGAAGTATAGGTGCTGACACCTGCCCGGTGCTGGAAGGTTAAGAGGAGAGCTTAGCGCAAGCGAAGGCTTGAATTGAAGCCCCAGTAAACGGCGGCCGTAACTATAACGGTCCTAAGGTAGCGAAATTCCTTGTCGGGTAAGTTCCGACCTGCACGAAAGGTGTAATGATTTGGGCACTGTCTCAACGAGAGACTCGGTGAAATTATAATACCCGTGAAGATGCGGGTTACCCGCGACAGGACGGAAAGACCCCATGGAGCTTTACTGCAGTTTAATATTGGGTATCTGTCAAGCATGTACAGGATAGGTAGGAGCCAGAGAAGGTGGGACGCCAGTCTCACCGGAGGCGCTGTTGGGATACTACCCCTGCTTGACGGATGCTCTAACTCAGGCTTGTGAACCAGGCCGAGGACAGTGTTTGACGGGCAGTTTGACTGGGGCGGTCGCCTCCTAAAGCGTAACGGAGGCGCTCAAAGGTTCCCTCAGAATGGTTGGAAATCATTCGCAGAGTGTAAAGGCAGAAGGGAGCTTGACTGCGAGAGCAACAACTCGAGCAGGTACGAAAGTAGGACTTAGTGATCTGGTGATTCCGCATGGAAGGGTCATCACTCAACGGATAAAAGCTACCCTGGGGATAACAGGCTTATCTCCCCCAAGAGTTCACATCGACGGGGAGGTTTGGCACCTCGATGTCGGCTCGTCGCATCCTGGGGCTGAAGTCGGTCCCAAGGGTTGGGCTGTTCGCCCATTAAAGCGGCACGCGAGCTGGGTTCAGAACGTCGTGAGACAGTTCGGTCCCTATCCGTCGTGGGCGCAGGAAATTTGAGAGGAGCTGTCCTTAGTACGAGAGGACCGGGATGGACGCACCGCTGGTGTACCAGTTGTTCCGCCAGGAGCATCGCTGGGTAGCTATGTGCGGAAGGGATAAGCGCTGAAAGCATCTAAGTGCGAAGCCCCCCTCAAGATGAGATTTCCCATTTCTTCAAGAAAGTAAGACACCTCAGAGACGATGAGGTAGATAGGCCGGGAGTGGAAGAGCCGCGAGGCTTGGAGCGGACCGGTACTAATCAGTCGAGGACTTGACCAAAGCGA
>NZ_VUMX01000063.1:0-2279 GCF_009695985.1 Lactobacillus porci | reverse complement strand
GTAAGCGCCCAATATCGCGGTATATTAAAATCCCATCCTAGCAATGCTAAGATGGGATTAATCAGTTTATGGGACTTCACTTACAGTGTAGCTGAACATTCTCAGCCCATGGTAAATAGGCTTCCAGACGCTGATTGTCTAATAATGACAGCTCATTGGGCAGCTTGTCTAGAAGATAGTTGATGTATTTGAATTGATCCAAGCCATTTTGCTTGGCAGTTTCGAGTATGCTCATAATGATCGCCATGGATTTGGCGCCTGTACTGCTCTGTGAAAAGAGCCAGTTCTTGCGTCCCATGACGATCTCTTTGACCGCTCGTTCTGCTCTGTTGTTGGACAGTTCAAGGCGACCATCTTTTAGAACGTTCATGAACTTGTCCATGTGCTTTATGCAATACTGGAAGGCCGTCCCCAGCTTGCCGGATGGCAACACGGAGATTGATTTCTTGGAGCACCAGTCGGAAAACTTCTCTAGCAGAGGCTTTAATTCGGACTGACGCTTCTCGTATCTCTCTTCGGCGGAAAGGTCTTTCCAAGCGTGCTCCAGGCTAAACATTTGGTTACAGTAACGGATCCCTTGATTAGCCACCGAAGTCGCGTCGGATTCTCTAGCCTTGTCTTTAGGCAAGGAATCATGGAATTTCCGTCTTGCATGAGCCATACAGCCTACAAGAGTCACATCCTGTTGGCTTAATCGTAAATAGCCAGGATATTGATCACAATGAAGGTATCCGCTGAAACCTGTGAGGAAATCCCACGCTTCGGCGCCCTTTCGTGATCCATGGTGATACAGGACAATCGGCTTCTCGGAATGCTTGCCTGACAAGAAGGTCCAGACGTAGTCTTTAGCTCTTTCACTGTCTAAGACTCGATATGGCGTCTCATCTGCGTGAATTACATCCTGTTTTAGCAGCTCTTTTCTCAAGAGTTCGTAAAGGCTGGAGAGGTAGTACTCGCAGACTTTGATATGCCAATTCGAAACCGTCTTGTGATCAAGCGGAAGGCCCATACGTCGCAAGTCTTTCTCTTGCCGGTAGGCAGGAACCTTGAGAACGTACTTCTGATAGATCGTATTTGAGATCAAAGAAGCTGAGCCAAGACTGTTGGTTAACGGAGCCTTGGGTACAGGTGCTTTGATAATCTTGTCAGTTGGTGCCTCATCACTGCAGTGCGGGCACTTGTAAGAGTGCTGAATATGGTCGATTCGCTTAACCTGGGCTGGAATGTAGAGCAGCTCTTTTCTGGCACAGAAGCTGCCGATCTCTTTCAGCTCGTGCTGGCAGTCTGGACAGGTAAGGTCATCCAAGCGATGATGAACCTCCTCGCCCGGAAGAGAAGCTAAGATGTCCTGCTTTCTGCCGACCTGCTTGCGTCTCTTATAGGTAATAGTTTCGGTAATGCGAGGGCAAGTCCTCGTCATCTTCACCGCCAGCCTTGTCTTCATCGAAGAGACTCAGCTGGTTAGTATTGACAACGTTCTTTTCGGAGGATTTTCCGTAAAGCTTCCTGGTCAAATACTCAACTTGTTCAGTAAGGAGAGCGACCTGCTTGAGCAGCTCTTCGTTAGTTGCTTTGAGCGTTTCGATTAAAGCTGAAGTGTCTTTGTCGGTCATGGTTGTTGTCCCTCCTTGATTCATAATCATTAGAATACCAGAAAAGCTCGTGAAATCAATACAATTCACGAGCTCTTGCGATATGAATTTTAGGATCAATGGTAAAGCCCTGCATCAAGCGCATGACTTGCTCATCAGACAGCTCTCGCACTTCGTCTTCATTGTTTGGCCAGGCAAGCTTTCCATTCTCAAAGCGCTTATAGAGCAACCAGAAGCCCTGGCCATCCCAATAAAGTGCCTTGAAGCGGTCCTTTCGACTGCCACAGAAAAGAAAGACGCACCCGGAGAAGGGATCGAGATGGAAGCTCTTCTTAACTATGTAAGCAAGCGAATCGATCCCTCGACGCATGTCGGTCTTACCGCAAACAATGAACACGCGACCCAGTTCTGCCAGATTAATCATGGCTCAAGAACCTGTCTACGACTTCGAGCATAAGCTCGTTAGTGGCATCACTGTAAAATGACAGCTCAACCCCATTGGACTTCAGGTTAAGAACAAGCCGGTTCTTTCCGGGCCTCTTCTTAGGTCTGATTCTGTCCTTTGGCAGCTCGAGCGGTACGATTGGATGTTCAGTCATAATATCGTGTTCCTCCGTATTCAATTGTTAAGAACAGTATATGACTATTGAACAGAGGTCGATAGATACCGCGCTATTGGGCGCTTAC
>NZ_VUMX01000062.1:0-2477 GCF_009695985.1 Lactobacillus porci | reverse complement strand
TTTGATATTGATGATGTTGTGGTTGACTAAATTATATCAAGCGAACAAAGGCCTTGTGCTTTTTTATTGGCTAAACTATTGAATTTTCAAGGTACAAGCCCACTTTTGCAAGTGGGAAGTTTAAGTATATAAGGAGTGGGAGGGATTCCGCCGTAGTCGGCATTGTAGGAAAATCCAAAAGTTTAGATTTTCTCAAAATGCTTATCTTTTGGTCTTTGGTTCGGAATAGTGTAGTGCTGGCGGTCTATCTATTGTTTTCGGTTGCTTGCTTCTTTACCGTACATGAGCATTCTTTTTCCGTTTCAAGAATACTTCCTTGTTCAATATGTTCTTCAACAAAGGCCTTAATATCATTTCGCCGCTTTTGTTGTGGTTGAAAATCAAATCCCTGTCGGTGCATTTCATCCACAAACTTCTTTCCATTGGCATCAGCGATATCTTTTACTTCGTCGTTATTAGCAATTCCTACAAAGTTCTTACTTCCCCAAAATACCGTTGGGAAACGACTTCCTTCTTCCTCAGCCATTGAAATAACCTCAAGGGAACGTTTTGGTTGGCCGTACTTTTCTTGAAGCATTTGGACCGCCGTTAGTGAAGCAACTACCCCAAACTGGCCATCCAATTTACCACCGTTTACGACAGTGTCAATGTGAGACCCCGTCATAATTGTTTCTTCCGGTAACTCGCTACCTTCGATCCGGCCAAAAAGATTCCCAACTTCATCAAAAGCTGCTTTCATTCCGATATTTTTCATCTGGTCTTGTACATAATGTTGTGCCGATAACCAACTATCAGAATAAAGTAACCGTGTTAAACCTCCAGTAGGATCACTCCCAATCGAAGACAACTTTTGCAGTCGTTCCTTTACAGTTTGTTCAACTTCCACGATACTAACCTCCTAACCTTGCCTTCAAAGAAGATTTCTTTAAAAGCATATGCGTTATCGCTTTAGTATGTCTTAATTGTATGCGCTTCCAACGGGTTGTTCATTGGCCGTTAATGCTAAATCAATTAATGATTTTGTGCAGTCCTGATAGTTTCTATCACAATAAAAAATGCCGATGGCTATTATACCTTCGACATATTTATCCAATAAATTCTATCTAGTTTTTAATAAGACAGATTGTAAAATATAAGTTGAACATTTAAGTGGACAAGAAAACCCATAAAGGTCTTTAATGGTGTTACCACAACATTCCATTAGAAAGAAGGACCTTTATGGGCACCACTATTTTATCATTTGCTGACCGCATTGTCATTGAAACTTTACTTCATGAACACCGTTCGCTTCGCTATATTGCTGACTATCTAGGCTTCAGTAAAACAACGATTTTCAATGAATTACATCGTCTCCCTTTACCTTATAATGCTAAGCGATCTCAACAGGATCATGAGACAAAGCTTAAGTTACGTGGACGTAAATATGTGCTGACTGCTAATCTAAAACGCTTGGTTGAAGACAAAGTCAAGATTCAGAAGTGGTCGCCTGAACAGGTTGCTCATATGGTTGGGATTGCTTATAAGACCATTTACAACTGGATTGACCAAGGTATACTTGACATCCAACCATCGGACTTACCTGACCGAGGCATTCGTCGTCATCGGGCGAAAGAAACTCGGGGAACATTTAGTCATGGCCGTTCAATTGAAGAACGTCCACAGGAAGTTAAGACTCGTAAAACGTTTGGTCACTTTGAAGCTGACACTGTTCTATCTGGTAAACGAAGAGGACAAGCGGTGGCCACTTTTGTCGAACGGCAAAGTAGATTAACCGTGGTTAAACGCCTTGAAAGTCGTAGTAGTCAGGCAATGACAATGGCCATGCTAGAATTAGCGAAACAATTAGGACCCAAACTTAAGACCATCACCGTCGATCATGGTAAAGAGTTCGCTAACTATCGTGAGATTGAAGAACAGACGGGCATTAATCTTTACTTTGCCCATGCTTATTCGCCGCATGAACGAGGTAGTAATGAGAATCGTAATCGGGTCTTGCGTCGTTTTATCCCTAAAGGCAAGCCAATTGAAGAGATCAGTGATCAAGAACTAATTCAGATTAACTGGTACTTAAACTCTCGGCCACTTAAATGTCTCAACTGGCGATCACCCATTGAAGTCTTTATGCGAAAAATGCTTCGATGAAGTGTTCAATTTATTTATTGCAATCTGCCACATATTTAAATCGGGTTCATTAACATCTCTCTCCCAATTCGATAGTGCCTGCCGGGTAACATTCAATTCCCCGGCTAGTTCTTCCTGTGTCATTCCCAATTGTGTTCGCAGATGACGTATTTGCTTTCCTGTTGTAATATTCGTCTGTTCCTGGTTCAAAATAGTTTCTCCTCTCTGATACTGATTTTATCAATGATATTTCGCAATAGCCAGCAATGAACGCTTGCATTGCGCAAGACGTTACATTATCTTCTGAAACATATAGCGCACCTTGTCCAGGCGGCTGTTTGGACGGCGGGGCTGGA
>NZ_VUMX01000061.1:0-2615 GCF_009695985.1 Lactobacillus porci | reverse complement strand
GAAATTTGGGGTTCGTTTTTGGTATCGAATGATGGTAAACTAGACATAGCACAAGCCTTTCGTTTGATATTGATGATGTTGTAGTTGAATTATATCAAGCGAACAAAGGCCTTGTGCTTTTTTATTGGCTAAACTATTGAATTTTCAAGGTACAAGCCCACTTTTGTAAGTGGGAAGTTTAAGTTATCAATTTTTTGTTGGTGAAGGGCGATGAAATGGTCAAGTCTTAACACACATACACCAATTTTTATCTGTTCATCAGTGGATTTCGGTATGATTATATCTGTATCTTGAAGAGCAGACTTTGATATTGAAGTTACTTTTATTCCATGCATTAATGGTTTTAACTGATTATGATAAGTTGGCGAATTGATGTAATATCCCAGGAACATTGGACCAAATTTTTTCTTCGGACGACATGCTATCGTATGAAGACCTAACATAATTTTCACTCCATCTGAGCCTTGTATTTCTGCACATTTTCCAACGGTATCGTCTTCTGCCGTGTCTGCAATAATGATGTCTCCATCTTGTAGAAATGAGCTTTTGAGCTTATCTACTTTTGTCTCATCAGATACATAAGGTAACTCCGTTTTCGATGCATCTATGTAGTCTCCGAACTTAATCAAAACATCTCCATAATGTATTTTTTATAGTACCACTCTCATAGTTTAAATCTGCCCTCGATAGAGTGTTGTTTTTCAATCCATCAAAGACTTTAACAAACTTATGCTGTTCCCAAGATAAAGTGCTAGATTTCAGCAAATTCATTTGTTGAAAAGCTACAAACATATTTAAAAAAAACAATCTACTAGCTTACGATGGAATCGAAAATAAGTGATCTTCTAATAACGTTCATCTGTCACCCTGAATCCATGTCCGAAGCTCAGGCAAACATCCTTTCAAGTAAGGATTTCTTTATTTTCTGCAGCTTTTCCAGCTTACTCTGATGAAGGGTGATAAGGTTGTCTATACTTACAAGAAATGCTCCGAGTTTCTTCTGTTCATCATAATTCGGCAACATCAAATCAAAGTCTGATAATGCTTCCTTTGTAATTGTTTTAATAGTTCCACCCGGTGCTTTTCTTGCTTCATCAATAAATTTTTCTTTTATGATATACGCCCAGAATGTTTTATCGATGTCCTGATTATACTTATCAAAAATAAGAACTGTTCTATCCACGAAAGCCCCATATTGCGTGATTGCAACACGTCCAATACTTCCTTGAAGGGTTACTAATACAGAACCTTTATCCGCATACACGCTCATAGGTTGAGCCAGCTTACTTATCTTTTGTTTTGTATCATCAACAAGTTTCATATCGTCAGCGACATCTGCAACTTGCACAAAAGACATAGCCCCATCACCGTCATACCATTCCTTATTACCATACGGTTGTGGAAACGATCCACGGCGAAATCCAGCACATTCTGATAACTTACGCTGTTCCCAAGCATCACTATATCCTTTAAATCTAATAATAGGATATCCAGATTTATCCGCAAACAATTTCTGTAATAAAGCGCTTTTTAAGCTCTCAAGTTGCTTCTTTTTTCCCTCATGTAAAGTGATGGTATGATCCAGCTTTTGAAAGGCTAAAGCAAGTTTGTGTTGTTCCTCTAGCGGTGGTACCTTAATTGGCATAGACATGAATGTAGAATCTTTAATTGCAAATCTATCTGCTCTAGCACCAGTATCACCATTTTGATACATAAATCTATGCCAAGTTGTAGTTTGGAATAGTGTTTCTAAGAAAGACTCATCAATATCGTGCACCGTAAAAACTAAGTATAACGGAGACATTATGCCGGTCTCATCCAATTTATTTCGATTTATAGGTCCAAACTTTGCTTGATTAGAAATACGCGGATTATATACAAAATAGTTTTTTCTAACTATATAATAGCCTGAAATATTGCTTGAATTGGCAATATCTTTATCAAAAAAATCGCGTTGTTTAACGATGCCATATTCAGCAGAATTCGTTAAAACCGTGGAGTATTTGTTATCCGTGTTCTTCTCATACGATTTTTCCGAAATATCGGATAGCTTACACTGCTCCCAGTAGATAACTGACTAAATCTAGGGGGGAGTAGTTGGCGAAAATCTGATATAATTTATGAGGCAAGTTTTAAGGGCGGTGACTATCTGAATCCTGGAGGTGGTTCCATGGAGAATTATTGCAAAGGATGCGGTAGTCATGAGCGTATACGAGGCACTGAGCTTGATGCTCACTTTTGGTCTTTTCGTTATTGCTTTGTTGACCTATGTTGACAAGCACGGCAAGTAAAAAAGTCGTCCCTGTAACTTTGCACGGTTAAGGACGACTAATTTGTTCTGATACTGTCACCGCCTTTGAAGCGGGCCACTACAGAGAGTCTTGTTGGCGCAAGGCTCTCTTTTCTTTTACTATTATAGCATATTTAACTTCAGATAAACATTTTTTGAAGTAAAGATTGTTTCGCATACTTCAGTAGCCTCAATTTTTGAGACTGTCAATTCTTTTGTGTAAATAAATCTTTCCGGCTAATTGATTCTTTAACTGTTTTTTAATCGAAGTACGATTCCAAGGTGTCTGCTACTTGACCAAAGCCCTTGTGAACTCGATTAGCGT
>NZ_VUMX01000060.1:0-2699 GCF_009695985.1 Lactobacillus porci | reverse complement strand
GAAATTTGGGGTTCGTTTTTGGTATCGAATGATGGTAAACTAGACATAGCACAAGCCTTTCGTTTGATATTGATGATGTTGTAGTTGAATTATATCAAGCGAACAAAGGCCTTGTGCTTTTTTATTGGCTAAACTATTGAATTTTCAAGGTACAAGCCCACTTTTGTAAGTGGGAAGTTTAAGTGATATAGTGGTAAGCAATTCAGATTACCTGCAAGCAATCTTTAGTAGGCAGGCAGCTCAGAGTTCAGAAAACCGGCGGTTGATGCGAGCCGGGCAGGCTGCTGGTCCGAATTACGCGTTTGCACGCTAAGCGGCGTTACTGCTAAAGAGGTGAACTGCGTTCACGAATTGCGGGTGGTACCACGTTTCTTGCGTCCCAGCTAGGCTTTGGCCTGGCTGGGACTTTTTTGTTTTGGGAGAAAGCAATGAAAGATAAAATCAATTTTAAGGAAGCTGTTGTTATTTTAATTGGCATGCTTTGCATTTTGGGAATCGGCGTGATTGGCCTGGGCCTGTCGCCCCAGCTGCCAGTTTTAACCGTGATCGGCCTGTTGATCTTTTGGCTGGAATTTCGCGGGCACGCTTTTGAAGAGCTCATGAAGGGGATCACCAAAGGCATTTCGACTGCGATTGTGCCAATTTTTATCTTCTTATTAATCGGGAGCCTGATCGCCGTCTGGATCCAAGCCGGGATTATTCCTTCTTTAATGGTGGTAGGCTTTCACATGATCAGCGTCCACTTTTTCCTGCCATCGGTCTTCTTGGTCTGCTCCATGGTGGGCTTGGCCATCGGTTCTGGCTTTACCACCATTTCAACGGTCGGCATCGCCCTCTTCGGGATGGGCAACACACTGGGGATCAACCCGGCAATTACTGCCGGTGCCATCATTTCCGGGGCTATTTTTGGCGACAAGATGTCGCCACTGTCTGACTCCACCAACCTAGCTTCAGCCGTGGCCGAAAGCGACCTTTTTGACCACATCAAGAACATGATGTGGTCGACCATCCCAGCCTTCTTGGTTTCGCTCGTCCTCTTTTTCTTCCTGGGCCAAAGCAGCAAGGCCACCTCTTTAGCTAATATTACGGCGGTTGAAAATGTATTAACTAAAAACTTTTCCGTGTCGGCCTGGGCGGCCCTGCCAATCATCTTGATGTTCGTCTGCGCCTGGAAAAAGGTACCTGCGATCGAGACGCTTTTTGCCAATATTTTCTTGTCAGTCGGGATGATTTTTATTCAAAAACCAGCAGGCTTTGGGGCCAGCAGTCTGGCAAGCCTAATCGAAAGCGGCTTTGTATCAAAGACCGGCAATAAGGCTGTCGACGCCCTCTTGACCCGGGGCGGGATCTCGTCGATGATGAGCACTGTTTCCTTGATCATCATGACCCTGGCTCTTGGCGGGATCTTGATGCACGTGGGCATTATCGAAAGCGCCATGCAGCCCTTAATCGACCACTTGAAAAAGCCAGGCAGCCTGATTACTGCCACTATCTTGGCGGGAATCGGTATCAACCTTTTCGTCGGCGAGCAGTACCTGTCAGTGATCCTGCCCGGCAACGCCTTTAAGTCTGCCTTCAAGAAGCTTCGCCTGTCGCCCCTGGCCCTCAGCCGGGTTCTGGAAGACGGCGGCAGCGTCATCAACTACCTGATTCCGTGGGGCGTGGCGGGTTCCTTCGCCGCCTCCACCCTGGGCGTGCCAGTCTTGGCCTTTTTGCCCTTCACCTTCTTTAGCCTCTTTTCACCAGTCTTCTCGATCTTGAGCGGCTTTTCCGGTGTCGGGCTGAAGTCGGACAAGTAAAAAACACGGCTTGTGGCCGCGTTGGGACGCAAATTTACTCAACCAAACCAGTTATTCTCATTTTTGGCCTCGTTGTTTACTTAACGAGGGCCATTTTTTAGTTGTTTGGCAGTTAATATTGGCATATTTAAGCTGGAATCAACACGATTATATTGCTCAAAAAGTTCATTAAGCCTTCGGAGTTCCCAGACATTGCTTAACGAAAGTTGTCTTAAACAGTCATAGTTTTTATTTAGCAGCTTCTCTAACTTTGATGCTGACTGAATTGCACGCTCATTGGAAATTGTTCTTTCGGTTCCGGTCGTAAACCAATGGGTAAGGTTATTAGTCATTTTTTTGCCTCCACTTATTATTACAACTTTTTTGCCCGAAATTTTTTCGCTATTTGCGTTTATATAACAAACTTAAGGAAACGTTCCAAAGTGTTCTAATAGACAGATAATTTTGTAAAAAGTCGAAACTCGCATTTCTTAAAAAAGTAAATGTAGTTGAGTCGATTTTGTACTTGAAGATTAAAAAATTGGTCGTACTTGAGTACGACCAATTCCTAATTATTAAAATGCTGCTGGTAGTTAAGTAAAGAAATTTCGAATGATTAAAAAAGCCTCTATAGTTGAGTCAATTTTGAGGCTGATTATTAAAAAATAACCGCCAGTTGAGTAAAAAGCGCACATCTGCTTCGCCGCCCCAAACAAAACAAAAAAAGAGCCAGACTTCCGTCTGACTCTTGCTTTCGCGCGGCAGCGCCCTATCCTCGCAGGCAGTTTCCCACCAACTACTTTCGGCGCGAAGAAGCTTAACTTCTGTGTTCGGCATGGGAACAGGTGTATCCTTCTTGCCACTGCCACCGCACTCTTTTCTTTGAGCTTGCACGCTCAAAACTGAATACTCTCATCCAAG